>JAEWAA010000202.1 GCA_023391955.1 Bacillota bacterium
CTGTAAGGGCCTGTGCGGGGCTTGAAGGCGCCGCCGCGGAGAACTTGGCCGCCGGCCAGCTTCACCAGACGGGCGATTTCGTCGATCTGCTCAGGAGTTTCCACCGCGCAGGGGCCGCCCATAATGACCAGCTCGCCGCCGCCGATTTCCACTCCCTTGATCTTGATGACGGTATCTGCGGGATGGAATTCCCGGCTGGCCATCTTGTAGGATTTGGAGATGCGGACAACCTGCTCCACACCCGACATTTGGCGCAGATGCTCAGCCAGTTGGGAATCAAATTTGCCGACAATGCCGATAACGGTGCGGTCTTCTCCCATGGAAACGTGAGCGCTCAATCCGTGCTTCTCTATATAACGGACAATTTCATTAATCCGTTCTTGGCTGGTTTTATTCGAAGTGACTACGATCATCCCTGGCACTCTCCCTTGGCTTAATGTTTCGCTTCAACGCTTGTGCGCTTCTTCGCTTTTAATCATTAAAGCAAATATAGACTATTCTAACCGTCGCGTCAAGCCTTTTTTCTTAGAAAAACATCTCCAGAAGGCAAATTCGCCTCCCGGAGATATGTTATGTTAGGTTTTGGCGCGCTTTCGGGGTCACTCAGACTTCTGCCGTACCGCATGGATCAGCTTTTTCATATTGACGGTTCGTTTGATTTCCCAGGTATCCGGATCATGGCGGTCGAACTGCTCCAGATACTGGATCACCTCTTTGGTGATGGGGGTGGGGGTAGAAGCCCCCGAAGAAACCGCCACCTTATCGATGCTCTTCAGCCATTCCGGGTCCAGCTCTCCCAGATCTGCGATCCGGTACGCCTTCACACCGGCAATCTCCTCCGACACCTGTGCCAGCCGGTTGGAGTTATTGCTGTGCGGATCCCCCACCACGATGGTCAGCTCCGCTTCCTTGGCCTGCTCCGCTACCGCCTCCTGGCGCAATTGGGTGGCGAGGCAAATTTCATTGTGGATTTCGGCATGGGGGTACTTTTCAATCAGGCGGTTAATGGTATTTTTGATATCCCATTGGCTCATGGTGGTTTGGTTGGTAATCACAATCCGCTCGGAATCCAGCTGGAGCCCTTCCACATCCTCAACCCGCTCAATCAGATGAACCTGTCCGGGAGCGACGCCGATAGCGCCCTCCGGCTCGGGGTGGCCCTTTTTGCCAATATAGATAATCTGGTAGCCCAACGCGCTTTTTTCCTTAATGAGGGTATGGGTTTTGGTCACATCGGGGCAGGTGGCGTCTACCACAGTCAGCCCTTTCTCCAACGCGCGTTTGCGCACCTCGGGGGAAACGCCGTGAGCGGTGAAGATCACCGTGCCTTTTTCCACCTTCTCCAGGATGTCCAGACGGTTCGGGCCTTCCAGGGTAATGATCCCTTCATCCTTGAAAAAATCGGTGACATGGGCATTGTGTACAATCATCCCCAATATATAAATCGGCCGCGGCACATTCAAATTCTGGGCGGTACGCATGGCAAGAGCCATAGCGTCCACCACACCGTAGCAGTATCCGCGGGGTGTAATTTTAATAACTTCCATGATTAGGACTCGCCTCCTTCCACCTGATTATAGCATATCCGCGGGTATCTGCCCGTTCAAACCCGTCTTCACGCTTACTTGTTCATATCCCGGAAGAAAACCGGCAGCCACACCAGGAAGGTGCTTCCGTCTCCCAGCCTTGTGGTGACCTCCACAGACCCGCCGTGTTCGTCGATAATCCACTTGGCGATGGACAGTCCCAAGCCGGTTCCGGCCGTCACCCCTCTGGATTCATCCGCCCGGTAAAACCGTTCGAAGATATGGGGAATCTCTTCCTTGTCCATACCGATTCCCGTATCCGCAATCCGGATGCCCACCTGTTCCTCTCTGACCAAAGCCTCCATCCGGACCGTTCCCTCCGGTGTATATTTGAAGGCATTCTCAATGAAGATAAACAGCATTTGCTGCAGGTGATCCCTGCTTCCGTTTATGCCGATTCCGTCCAGCACGGAGAAGTCCCCCGTCTCCCAAACAGCGTTACGGGGAAGGTGCTGGGCTTTACGCGCCGCTTCTTCCACCACATCGCGGATCAGAATCGGCTCCTTCCTCATTTCGTGCCCCGCATCCGCCCGTGCCAAAGCCAGCAGATCGTTCACCAGACGGCTCATTCTGGCCGCTTCTCCGGAGATATCCCGCATAGCCTCCAGAGACATGGTTCTTTTCTCGGGATCGGTCAAAGCGTGGCCTGGAGCGGAGCCTGCAGTGGAGCTCCACATTTTCTCCAGCAGGTCCACATTGCCGCGGATAGTGGTTAGCGGGGTCCGGAGCTCATGGGAGGCATCGGAGACAAAACGGCGCTGTGCCCGGTCTGACTCCTCCAGCTCGCTGTAGGCGCCTTGAATTCTGCCCAGCATGCTGTTGATGGTGCTGGTCAACCGGCCGATCTCATCCTCCGGTCCATGGTATTCAATCCGGACCCCAAGATCGGCGCCATTCTCAATTTGCTGTGCTGCCGTAATCACATTCTCAATGGGACGCAGCGCCGTTCGCGCCAGATACAACCCCAACGAAGCCGCCAGCAGAATAACGAACACGGACAAAAACAACAGTGCCAATCTCAATGTATACAGATTCTGGCTGATCTCATTGATGCTGACGACAATCTGCAGCACAGCCGCCAGTCTCATTTCCCCGTTATCCGAAAATTGCAGGGGCATATTCAGGACAAGCAAGGGAAACCCGCTCATGCTGTACACATAGAAGCTGGACTCCCCCGCTGCGAGCTTTTCCGCGTTATAGGTTAGGGGCAGCACCTGATTGGCAGTGCTTTGAACCACCTTGCCCTCCATATTCAAAGCTTGCATCACATAACCCGGGTATTTGAACTGATCCAAGGGGGGCAGATGGATGCTGCCGATTACCCACTTGCCGTTGAGCTGGAAGGCAACGGGTTTGATCTGGGACTGCACCTCCATTCCCACTTGGCGCATCTCGTCCTTTTTGTTGTCCATCAGAATATAGGATGCAATAAAATACAGCGATACGCCGAACACCAGCAAGGTGACTGCCAGCACAGTGGAATACCACAGGGTCAGGCGCAGGCGGATAGACATGTTGATCAGGACTCTCCTCTCAGAACGTAACCGGCTCCGCGGACGGTTTGAATCAGCCGCTTGCCGCCGTGCTCCTCCGTTTTCTGCCGGAGCAGCGCGATATAAACCTCCATCACATTGGATTCGCCGCTGTAATCATAGCCCCATACCTTCTCCATAATCACATCGCGTGACAGCACGCGGCGGGGATTCATCATAAACAGATGGAGCAGATCAAACTCCTTGGTGGTCAGTTCTATACGGTGGCCGGACCGGAAAACCTCCCGGGTATCCAGATCCAGTATGATGTCTTCATATTGGATGCGGTTGGTTTTCTGGTCGGCTGATTCCGGGCCCTTACGGCGGAGAAGGGCTCTCACCCGGGCCAGCAGCTCCTCCAGTGCGAAGGGCTTCACCAGGTAATCGTCGGCTCCCAGGTCCAGTCCTTTCACCCTGTCGGAAATGTCATCCTTGGCCGTCAGCATCAAAACCGGCGTGGAAATCCCTCCGTCCCGGATCCGCCTGCATACCTCCCAACCGTCCAGACGGGGCATCATCACGTCCAGGACGATAACCTCCGGCTCATGCTCGAGGATCCGTTTTAACCCCTCCTGCCCGTCGGGGGCAGTGACTACATCGTAGCCTTCGAAGGTCAGACTGCGTTTGAGCATCGAAGTGATCTTTTCGTCATCGTCGATGACCGTAATTTTATGCCGCATATCCCGCCAATCCTCCAGTACATACTAGGTTTCTTATCGTTATCACTATCATATCAGAATCTCCCGGAACAGGAAAAGAAGCGGGCCCGGCGAGGTTACTATCGCCAGAAGCCCGCTTCCCGCTGGGGTTTCCCTTATCGCTGTTGTTGCTGCTGCTGTTGCTGTTGTTTCAGATATTCATTTTTGTCCGCAAGGGTAATCTCAATGGTCATGGCCTTGCCGTCTCGGATGATGCCGAAGCTGATCTTGTCGCCGACCTTCTTGGCTTGGATCTTAGACACCATATCGGAGCTGTTGGTAATGGGCGCACCGTCCATGGAGGTCACGACGTCATATTTCTTGAGGCCGCTCTTGAAGGCCGGAGTGCCGATAACCACGTCCTGCACATAAGCGCCTTCCGCCTTATCCAGCTGCAGCTCCTTGACGGATTGGGCATCCAGATCCGCTACATTGGCCAGAGTGGCACCGATGAAGGGAATAGGCTCCTTGGGAATTTCCACATTGTTCTTCAGGCTGTCGATAACCTCCGAGATGGTGCTGGTGGGGATCGCGAAGCCGATACCCTGCGCTTCGGCGTTCACCGCCGTGTTGATGCCCACTACCTCGCCGTTGATATTAAGGAGAGGTCCGCCGGAGTTGCCGGG
>JAEWAA010000339.1 GCA_023391955.1 Bacillota bacterium
GTCTGCGCCCGCCCGCCCTCGGCCCGCGCCTGTTTCAGCAGCGCCGCGATGTCGTGGCCGGGGGCGAGGTCCAGCGCCAGCGGCTCCCCCGGCTGCCAGTAGCTGGAAATCTGCAGGATCGCCGGGCCCGAGAGGCCGCGGTGTGTGAACAGCAGCCGGTCCTGAAAGGCGATGGCGCGGCGGCCCGCGGCCTTGGGCAGCGCCGCCCGCGCCTCGATCCCGATCCCCGACAGTGGCGCGGACAGGCCCAGGTCCTGTTCGGCGAAGGTCAGCGGCACCAGCCCCGGCCTTGTATCGGTGACGCGGTGGCCGGTCGCGTGGGCAATGTCATAGCCGATGCCGGTCGCGCCCATCTTGGGGATCGACTTGCCCCCGGTCGCCACCACCACATGCGCGGCCAGCAGCGGCCCTGCCGAGGTCTCCACCCGCAACCCCTCTGCGCCCGGCGTCACCGCCGTGACCGCCACCCCCAGCCGCAGCGCGGCCCCGCCCATGCGGTCGACCAGCATCTGCACGATCTGGGTGGCGCGCCCGTCGCAGAACAGCTGGCCTTGCGTCTTTTCGTGCCAGGCGATGCCGGCGCGGTCGACCAGTGCGACGAAATCCTCGGGCCGGAACCCGGCCAGCGCCGAGGCGCAGAACCGCGGCACCTGCGACAGGAAGGTTTCGTGCGTGGTGCCGAGATTGGTGAAATTGCACCGCCCCCCGCCCGAAATGCGGATCTTTTCGCCCGGCGCGCGCGCATGGTCCAGCACCACCACCCGCAGCCCGCGCCCGGCCAGGCTGCCCGCACAGAACAATCCGGCGCCCCCCGCGCCGAGGATGACCACATCCGCCCGCTCCATGCCCTGCCCCGTTCCTTGCGCCTGCCGGATGCGCGTTAACCCCACCGCCGCGATCGCACAAGTTTTTGCCCGAACCCTCTTGCACCCCCCCGGCCCCTTGGCTAGATAGCGCCGCACTGC
Organism: Bacillota bacterium; assembly: GCA_023391955.1. GTDB lineage: Bacteria > Bacillota > Bacilli > Paenibacillales > NBRC-103111 > Paenibacillus_AR. Next base: position 966 of record JAEWAA010000339.1, read on the forward strand.
TGGGGCGTAGCCAAGTGGTAAGGCACCGGTTTTTGGTACCGCGCACCGTAGGTTCGAATCCTACCGCCCCAGCCAAATCTCGTTTTTCGATGAACTGCCGTTGTTTTCGGTGCTTGAACGAGCGGCAATGGCCGTCGTTTCCGCCAAGAGATCAAAGGGTTGGCGGAAGGTGGCGACCACCTCGCCATCCTCCCAAGAGCAGTTCGAAAGTACGAAGTTGAGCAGGCGGCGTTTTTCGCGGGCGGGCTGGCGTTCGAACAGCGCCTGAGCATTCCGGGCAAGTTCGAGAATCCGGACGCCCTCGTCCATGTAGGACTGCTCGGCCTCCTCATGGCGGTCGATGTCGCGCTGCAAGCGGCGCTGTTCCTCTCGCCATTCGCCCGCCATCTTCTCGAAGAAATCGCCGCCAATCTTGCCGTCGAGCTTGTCGACATACATGGCGCTGATCCGCTCGCCGAGCCGCCTGTGCTCGGCCTGGAGCCGCTTGATCGCTTCCTCGTGCTCGTGGCGTTCCTCGGACAGGTTGTCGATGTAGTTCTTCGCCATCAGCACCTTGATGCCGTGCATGAACTTTTCCGAAGACCGCGACTCGCGCGACAGCACCACGCCTTCCTTCGGAAAGTGGATCTCGGCGTCCAGCTCGTCGATCGTCATCGCAGAAACACTCGTGCGCGATGACGCCTACCGCAAAGATGTCGATGGCGGCCCCGGCTGTCGCTTCAAGGGGGTCTTTCAGATATTGTTCTGGGGCCATATATGGGCGGCTTCCAGTGTTTCGCCCAAACTCGCGAAAAGCATCGGCATTTCCGAAATCTGCTACTAGGATCTGAAAATGCAGGCCGGGCGCGTCGTCGGTTCCGCGAAACTTTCGGTGCAGATCAACAAAAAATACGTTGTCCGGCTTAAGGTCTTGATGCGCGCTGATCCCTCGCTCAGCAGCCATTCGCAGAACACGCACGATCTGAAGCAGGGATGCAAGTCGATCAACGTCTGTCCACGCTAGTGGATTCGCAATGAGGTCGGACAGCGTTCCATCCCGCCATTGCGAAATCAAGAAGGGCCAGCCGTGGACAAGTCGTATGTCCACAAAGGAGTTGACCCAAGGACAGTCAAGCAAGCGGTAGGTCCTATCGACTTCGTGGAGGATGTTCTCCAAAGCGACGGCGGCTTCCTCTTTGGAACCGAACCGGGCGATCTTGGGGCATTTCGCGGCGAGGAATCGCGGATGAACGCCTTTGCCAGCGTCAAGACGATAGACATCTCCGAATGTGCCCTCCGACTGGCTGATGACCGTGGACCGATAGTGGCCCTCCAGATGTGTCCGAACAATTTCGTTTCGCGTCTCGTCGTCGAACTCGTAGAGCGGCATCAAGGCCATTCAGAAACCTCCGTGACGAAATAGATGAACCTTTCTTATGAATACCAATTGAGAAGCTCCTCCAGACCGACCCTCGATTCGGCTTTCAGATAGATACCGGCCTTGCGGGCGAGAGGCGCGAGTTCCTTTCGGTGGAGATCGTGACTTTCTCGCGGCGCCAGAATGCTGATGCCGCTGATCGTCGGCGGCGCAGGAGGCTCGATCCAGATCTTCACCTCGTCGGCTTCGCCATCCACGTCGAGAGCGAGGACCTTTCCGGACGGAGTTCGGAAGCCCATCACCTTCTTGTTTTCCAGGCCTTCGCGTCCATTGCGGTTGTCGGGAACCTTGTTGATCGTCTCGCCGTAGCGAAGGACGAGGATGGGAAGGGCATCCAGAACGCGGAAACTCATTCAGCGGCCTCAAGTTCAGATGTGGCGGGGTCCAGCGCTTCGTGGAGGAGGGCTTCGAGGAGGCGGGCGCGGGTGGTGTCGGCGGTGGTGAGGGCGGCCTCCAGCCGGTCGCAGAGGGCCATGAGGGCATCGACCTTCGCCACGATGCGGTGTTGTTCGGCGAGGGGTGGAAGGGGGATGGGTATCGCGCGGAGCTTAGCCTGCGAGATGTTCATCTGCATCACCGCCATGCCCGACTTTGCCGCCTCAATCTGCTCGAACGTGAACCCTGCGTTGAGGGTCAGTGCGATGTATCGAGCCGACAGGTCTCCTACGGCATGAAAGCGAATGAGCTTGTCCGAGATCATCAACTTTGGACAAGGCACATCGACCACGCATGAGACGCCTACCCGGTTCTTCGGCCCGGCGCGCGTCACAAGAATGTCGCCTACTTCCGCCTGAAACTCCGGTCGCGGCTTGAGCTTCGAAGGAAGCAATTTGTGCTGCATCGAGTCGAACGCGAGCGCCTGAACGGCGGTTGTCTTCAAAACGCCCCACTCGTCCGTGCTTGATCGCGGATGGTTTTCGCATTGCGGGCTCCATCCCGCGTCCATCCCTTGAATGATCGCGCCAAGCGGCAACCAAACCCACGTGGTAGGCAAGTCGCCGCCACAGTCC
>JAEWAA010000407.1 GCA_023391955.1 Bacillota bacterium
ATTCGAGTATAACCCCCTAAAACCCAGCCGCCGCCAAAATTAAACATGATTTTTCGAGTCCAGCTCAGCCAACCCCCACCGTAACTTCCCCATCCGCGTCCTTTTCGCCCATTATCCCCTTCGCTCAGGTTTCACTCACTTCAGCCTCTTTCGATCGTTATCCTTCTGGCTCAAGGTCCCCTCACTCGGTCCTTTTCGTCCATTATCCCTTTGGCTCAGGTTTCCAATCATTCCTGAGCTAGTGGATAGTATCCAGCAAGGCGGCCGCAATAGCAGCCTCCCCACCCGTTCCTGAGCTAAGGGGATAGTATCCCACAATGGGGCCAGGGGGGACGTAGGTAGGATCTGTGACTGCCTCTTTTCGTCCATTATTCCATTGGTTCAGGTTTGCCAACCATTCCTGAGTTATTGGGATAGTACCTACAAGAACCGGAGCGGCTGCTTCCCCTCAACCGTTCCTGAGCTAAGGGGATAGTATCCAACAAGGCAGCCGCAGTACCAGTCCCCTTACCCGTTCCTGAGCTAAGGGGATAATTCCCGACAAGGGGGCCAGAGGAGGCGGAGGGACGGCTGCCTCTTGCTAATCCCGGAATCGGACCAGGAAGGTCCGGATTTCATATGGTTTCACCGACAGCAGCAGCTCGGAGTCTTCTACCGGATCGCCCAGCGGGCGCTCCAGCAGGTCGCATTCCTGGTATGAGAGCACGCCCCAGTCTCCGGCCAGCCGCACGGGGCCCCGTTTGCCGGCGAATTCATGGAGACGCACCACCATATGGCTGGAGTCCTCCGCTTTTTTCACTGCATCAATGAACACGTGAGCCACGTCCGTGCGGAACAGAGAGCCCTCCGGCACCTGTAGCGCTCCGGCAGTGCAGACCATGGGGCTATTCAACGACCATGCCTCTTGGACGGTGCCTCCCTCATACCAATCCCCCATATGGGGATACAGCGCATAGTTGAACACATGCTCCCCCTGATCGGCGGTTTCATCCGGCACCATGGCGGATTTGATCAGCGTCAGCTGCATGATGTTGTCTTTAATGGCGTAACCATACTTGCAGTCGTTCAAAAGACTGACCCCATAATCCCGCTCCGACAGGTCCGCCCATTGGTGGCCTACTGTTTCGAAGCGCGCCCAATCCCAGCTTGTGTTCCAGTGGGTCGGCCGCTTCACATTGCCGAACTGGATGTCGTAGGTGGCCTCAGTCGCCCGGATGTCTACAGGAAACGCAACCTTCAGAAGCTGGCGGGATTCATGCCAATCTACATGCGTCCGGAAGTCCAGCCGGCGGGAGTGGCTGTAGGCAATCAGGGTCTGCTCGATCCGTGAATCCAGATAGCGGTACACAAACCGGATGGAGGCGTACAGCGGGCCGCAGGCAGTCAGCTCCACAGTCTCCAGGCCGGTGACAGGAGTCATTTTTTCCGTATAAAAAATGTCGATATCCCATGCCTCATGCCTGCCCTTGGGCCGGTCCTCAAACACCTGGAGCTGATTGCCCACCGCTCCCGCTGCCAGCACCTCACGCTTCGCCTCCCGGTCATAGACCCGGGTCAGCTGCCCGGAAGCGTTCCATTCCAGCAGATAAAAAGGTGTCTCGAGGCTTCCTTCCCCATAGGTAAAAGGCTGCTGCAGATCACTTTGTGCTACTGAGTCATCCGCTTGCATCAGCTTCACCGCACCCATAGCCGGAACAGGGCCTGCTAATACGGCAAGCTCCGCTCCTTCCCGCTGCACGGGAAGCACCCGGCCGCCGCCGTCCACAAAAACGGGGGTCTCCTCACCGGAGGATGCCAACGGAAGCCTTATGACCTCCTGCCTCGGGAAAGAAGCGCTGTTGAGGACGGTATAGGTCTCCCGCCCGACTGTAGCGCTGCCTGAAGCAGGCTCAGCCAGAGAATCCAGTGCGGCTTGTTTTACAGCCTGCCCCAGTGCCTCTGCCTCCGCATATTCTGCGCGGCTGTCCTCGTACACCTCCCGGATGGAGGAGCCGGGAATAATATCGTGGAACTGGTTGCGGAGAATAATCCGCCACCCCTCGACCAGATCCGGCTGCAGGAAACCTGCCCAGCCGCCGGACACTGCCCTGGAAACCGCCCCCAGCCACTCCGCCTCCCGGTAGTCCAGCTCCAGCTTGCGGTTCATCCGTTTGTTGTAAGCCTGGCTAGTATAGGTGCCACGGTGGAGCTCCAGATACAGCTCCCCGTCCCAGGTATGGACATAGGCGGGTGAGGTATCCAGGGTTTCTTTCAGCTCCTTGAAATATTCATCTGCCCGTCCGGTGGTTACCTTCGGCAGTCCCGGCATATCCTCCAGCCTGCGGCGCACCTCCAGCATCTCCCGGTTGACCCCGCCGCCCCCGTCGCCGTAACCGTAAGCCAGCAGCAGCTTCCGATTCAGCTCCTTGTTCCGGTAAGCCTTCCAGATGCCCTGTACCGTATAAGGCGTGATTAACCCGTTGTAGGTGTAGAAAAAAGAACCTTCCTGATGACCCGGATCAGGGGTAGTAATAAAATGGGCGGGAATCTCCGTGCCGTCCATCCCCCGCCACAGGAACGTATCGTGAGGCATCCGGTTGTATTGGTTCCAACTGATTTTGGTGGTCATGAACATCTCGATGCCGCTTTTCTTCAAAATCTGCGGCAAAGCCCAGCTGTAGCCGAATACATCCGGCAGCCACAGATACTTGCATTCCACTCCGAATTCATCCCGGAAAAACCGCGTCCCGTACAGCAGCTGCCGAACCAAGGATTCCCCGGAGGTTAGATTGCAGTCCGCCTCCAGCCACATGGCGCCTCCGGCCTCCCAGCGGCCCTCCGCCACCCGCTCCTTGATGCGGCCATAGATGTCGGGATAATCCTGCTTGATGTAATCGTAGAGCTGGGGCTGCGTCTGCAAAAACAGGTACTCCGGATACTGCTCCATCAGCCGCAGCACCGTGGAAAAAGAGCGCGCCGCCTTCTCCCGGGTATGCGCAAGCCGCCACAGCCAGGCCACATCGATATGGGTGTGGCCGACGCAGCGAACCTCCACCGGATGCTCCCGTTTCATCCGGCCCAGCCCCTCGGCCAGCACCCTATTGGCCTCGGCCATGGAGGCGTAGAAGGCCCCGGAGCCGGGCCGGGACCAATCCAGGCGCAGGAAGGCTGCGTCCAGCAGGGAGAGGAGCGACGCGTGGTCCGGGTTGTCCTCGGGGAGCTGCTTCACCGTCTCCAGAACCGACCACGCGGTAAAAAACAGGTCATCCGCCGCTTCATCCAGCCAGCACAGCTCCGCGAGATTCAGGCGGTGCTCCGGTACAGCGTTAGGCTGGTACCCGCCCAGCCCGGACCACAGGCGGAAATCCAGGCGGAGGGTTTCTCCCGGCTCCACCTCCGTCAGAAAGACTTCCTGATGATTGCTGTCCACCCCCTGCCAGGGGGTTCCGTTCACATACAGGGGGGATTCGAAGCCGCTGTTGTTGCCGCCTCCCGTCTGCCCAAAATCGAAGCGGCCCAGCACCCTGCGGCCCTGCCATTCTGCGGGCACCGTTACCGACGCCGACAGCCACAGATAGCGGTCCCTGCCGCTCCAGGAACTCCCCTTTTCGACGATGCGGCCTTGGTCCTCATCGGCAGGATTGGCTCCAGCTGCATTTTCCCCGGTGACTGCTCCTGGTGGACGGGTTCCAATCTCCCCTTGGGGATCCTCGGTCAATATCATGCCTCCGATGGCACGCCCATCCCTGTATCTGAAGGGATCAAGGGACCGGATGCGCTGCTCCAGCTTTTCCACTGTCCAAAACATGGCTTCATCCTCCTTTATGTTCATAAGGTCTGTTGAACTCATTGAGTCCGTTCTACACACTCTCTCCCGGCGCAAGACGCGGGGGGAGCCAGATTTTGGGCGGGGCATCAGGCAGCTCCCTGCCCTCCGCCAGACGGATAACCCGTTCAGCGGCAGCTGCTCCCATCTGAGCGTAGGGCACCTCAATGGAACTGAGGGTGGGTACCATGTAACGGTTGGCCTGAGCTGTGTTGTCTGCGGACATGACATACAGGTCTTGGCCAACAGCCAAACCCAGCCCGGCAGCGGCCCGGTATACCAGAGCGCTTGCCGCAAACCAATTGCACAGCACCGCCGATGGCCGGGGAAGAGCGGCCAGCAGCTCCGCCAACACTTCCGGCTCATCCAGACTCAGCCGGAAAATCCGGGGAGAGTGCCCCCTCTCCCCCATCCAAGCCTCATATGCCGCCAGGCGGTGGCGGTCCCCCCAGCGGGGCTCACCCTGCTTCCCGTGGTAAGCCGCAATATAGACCGGATAATCTCCGGTCCGCTCCCATATATAATCCAGCGCCATACGGATGCTTTCGCCATAATCCATCAGGACGGACAGGACATTCTCCTCGTCGGGGTAGCCCTCCACGGAAATGAAGGGCAGGCCCGCTTGCTGCACCAGAGCGGCGAAGGCTTCATCTGCAAATCCCGTGGTATCCTTGGTGAGGAGCCCGTCGATCCGGCGTTCCTGAAAGAGGGCCAGCAGTTCCTCCTGCTCCTGGGGCTGACCGTTTTTGCCGTACAAAAGCAGCTGATAGCCCGCTTGCATGCAGCTCTGCTGGGCCCCCTGGAGCACCTGCAAAAACATAGGGTTGTCCAAATTGCCGTAAGCGGCAATGGTGCGGCTCCGGCCGGTGCGCATCCCTCTGGCCTGGGCATCCACCCGGTATCCCAGTTGGGCGATGGCATCCAATACAGCCTGGCGTTTGTCCGGGCTGACGCGGATGCCCGGCGTCCGGTTCAGCACGGCGGAAACCACCGCCCGGGAGACCCCGGCCAGCTTGGCCACATCCTGGCTGGTAGGCCGTTTCATAGGATCAGCTCCTTTGTATGATGATAATAATGATGATGTGCGGCCGTGCGCCCGTGCGGGCAGTGGCGTAACGGAACTGAGCGGCCCTTAGAAGAAAAAAATGGAGCTTCGGCAGCCGTAACGGAACTGAGACGCCGTTAAAGGAGTGATTCCGCTATTTTTTCCATAAAATTTAGCTCTAAGAGCTCCTCAGTTCCGTTAGAATCGCAACTGCTGGATTTTGCGCCGCTAAGAGCTTCTGAGTTCCGTTAGCGCGGACAATAACATTACCGAGTGATAACACGTGTACTAATGAGATCATGATAACACGTGTAATCAAGCTTCGTCTACCCTTTTTCCATAGCAAGCCCCACCGTGCGGTTCTGTCATAATAAGCTTATCCAAAACTTTGCTTAAAACTACATTTGTCCATATGCATCCTGCTTCGCTCCATTCGAAAACAGGCCGGCGCCGGATATAATGGAGGTGATGCGATACTCTGCCGATTGAGAGCGTCATCAGATGATGCCGTATTTTCCAAATACGCTAACAGTGACGGCTTTCCTGACGGAAAGCCCAGCTTCAGCTTATGCTTACCTGCGTTTACGC
>JAEWAA010000466.1 GCA_023391955.1 Bacillota bacterium
TCATAGCACAGCTCAAGCAAATCCTCCCCGCCGCCGTCCTCCAGCTCCAGGGATACCGAGCGGTAGAGAGGCGTATGCAATGCTGCATGGCGGGCAAGAAGCTCCTCATAGGCCAGCTCCTCCGGCAGCCCGGCCAGCTCGGACTTCAGCCTGGCAATCTCAGCATGGCGCTCACCCTGCACAAACACCTTAACCAGGACCAGCACACGCTCCATCTCCGCAAAATGGACAAAACCCTCCTCCGTGTCCAAACGTCCGCCCCCGCCTTGAGGGATGACCCGCAGCACGACGCCGAAGTCGGTTCCGTCATCATTTTGGGCTGCATACCAGGCGTAGCCGCCATCCGCTCCTGTTTCCACCGTCTCAGCCAGCGCCTTAAACTCCGGCGTATCGCCGAAGCGGTCGCTGGGGTGGAGAACCAGCCCCAGCCGTCCGGCAACACCGGTTAGGCCGCCGCTTCCGCTGCTTCCGTCAACTCTGCTGCTACTGTCAACTCCGCAGCCTCTTCCGCCTGCGTGGGCGGAGACGGCGGCTGGAGCGGGATCAGGAGTGGCGGGGGAGTCGATAGCATACACCACCATCCCGTCTGCCCGGGAAACAAACAGTCTGCGCCGGAGGCTCTTGGGACCATCCTTCCAGGTAACCTCCACCTCGCCGGTATCCATCCGGAGAGTGCGGCTGTAGCTTTTGAAGGCATAGTCACAAGGCATCTCCAAACGGAGAGCCGCCAGCGGAAACCGCGAAGCCAGCCGCGTGCCGTAGCCCTGCTCCTTCAAGGCATCGGCCAACAGCCAGCTTGCCTCCAGATACCGCTTCTCATCCATCAGCCTCCGGGTCCGGGGCAGAACACCGCTCACATCCGGCAGCTCATCCTTATGCCCCCAGTGCCACAGAGCCGCATGATTAAGAAGCACCGTCTCCTCCTGAACACCGCCAAAAACGGAGGCCCCGATCACACCGTTGCCGGAGGGCAGCGCCTCCCGCCACATGTTGCCCCACCAGGCAGCCGGGTAGCTCATGATCAGCTTATCCGCATAGCTTGCTTCCGAAGATTCCCTCATCCTTTGTCCCTGTCCCCTTTACGCCGTCATGATTCATGCTGTCAGCAGCCGTTATCCCCGTCTGTTCAACCTTCCGTTTCCGCCGCCAGACGTTCCATTTCCACACTGGCCAAAAGAAGCGGAGCTACCCCCATCAGTACATCGCTGACCACGGCTTCCCCCAGATAATAGGCGTATGAGCCGTCCCGGTATGGACGGTTGCCCAATCCGGCTCCATGGCAAATGCTGTGGAGATGCACACCCTCCGCATCCTCTGTGACGAAATGCTTGCGGATGCCTTCGAAGGCACGCTCCACAGATTTACGTCCGATCCCGGACAGATAACCCAGCCGCAGACCCTTGGCCAGGGCATAGGTGAGCATGCAGGAGCCGGAGGCTTCCAGGTAGTTGCCCTCCCGGGCATTGCAGTCCATTACCTGATACCACAGGCCGGTCTCCCGGTCCTGAACCCGCAGCGCCGCTTCGGCGAAGCGCTCGAAGATACCCATAAGCTGCCCCCGCTTCGGATGCAGCACCGGGAAAAAGTCCAGCGCATCCACCATAGCCATGGCATACCAGCCCATTGCCCGGCCCCATACGTGCCGGGAGCGGCCGGTGCTGCTGTCGCACCAGCGCTGCTCGCCGGATTCGTCCCAGGCATGGTGAAGCAGGCCGGTCACCGGGTTGCGGGTATGGCGCTCGATGAGCAGCAATTGATGCGCCGTCTCATCGAACCAGGCCTCCTCACCGAAGGTAGCCCCAAATTCCGCCATAAACGGCGAGGACATATACAAGCCGTCCAGCCACATCTGGAACGGATAAATCTTCTTGTGCCAGAAGCCGCCCTCGGAGGTGCGGGGCTGTCCGGTAAGTTGGGCCGCCAGCAGCCGGGCCGCCTTCTCATACCGTTCCTCCCCTGTTTCCCGCCACAGGCGCAGCAGGTTCTTTCCTTTATTCACATGATCCAGATTGTATTCATTCAGGGAATACCCCTTGATGGAGCCGTCCTCCGGGATAAACACATCCATATGGCGCTTCACGAAATCGTGATATCGAGCCTCCCCTGTCCAATCTCCGGTGCGTGTGAGAGCGGTCAGTGCCATACCAGCCACATAGCCCCATTTGTTGGCGATACCGGGATGATATCCGTCCTGAGCCTTGGAGAGAATCGTATCGGCCACCTGAACGGAGAAGCGTTGGGTCTGTACCGCATTGGTTTTCGCCTGCATCATCATACTCCTTTTTTGATATATGGTTTATAAAAGGTGCAGCTGTCTGCTTCCATCAGCGGCAGCACAGTGAGATCCTCGGGAATATCCACCAGATACAGGTTGGCGTAGCCATTTTTGTCGCTGGTGAATAACAAACGTTTGCCTTGGGCGTCAAAACGCGGGTGGGCATGCACCTTCTGGGAGTGGAAGCTGCAGCGTAGCTCGCAGAGTGTCCGGGGGGCTTCATAAACCTCCCCGTTTTTGCGCCAGATGGAGAGGGTCTTCACATCCCCCCTGCCATCCACCACCGCCTGCCCCAGTCCATCAGCATAACCGTGCCAGGTATCAAAGGAAAAGTCCGTTTCCTCCATCCCCGTATTGTCGTAACGAATGCTGCCGAAGAAGTTGGTGCCGTCGGTCCGGAAGCCATGGTACCCCACCGTCACACCGTCGGGGAAAAAGAACTCATGCCCCACCATCTCCAGCGGCTCCAGCCGTTCGCGGATTTTCCAGGCCTGGCCCGTACGCAGGTCCAGCCCCCAGATGCGGTGGTCCACCAGATGCCACGGCCCCTCATGGCAGAAGGTCATCAGCCAGGGCTCTGTGGTGGAGGCATTAATGTGGGTAATGAAGCTTCTGTCCTCATACATCTGCTCCATCTGGCCGCTCTCCGCGTCAATTCGGACGATCATGCTGTGGGGGGCGGCCTCCATCAGCTCCCGGTGACCCACATAGCCATTGCCCAGATCCAGCCGGATGCGGGCGGACAGATCCTCCTGCACGCAGGACAGCACATAACGGCTGTCGGCGGTAGCATTGGCATTGCCCAGCTGGTAGCCCGCCGGGGCTTCATACAGCACCTTCTCCTCCAGCGTCTTCAGGTCCAGCCGGATTAGGCTGCGCTGCAGCTTTACAATGGCCGCACGCTCATCAGGCAAAAGACAGGCACTCAGAGCATCATTATCCGGGTAATCCGTCAGCTGCGTCATTTCCCCCGTTACCATATGAAGACTAAACAGATTGGTGCTGTTCCCCCTGTCGGAAATAAACAACAGCCTTTCTTCACGGTCATACCAGCCATTTTCCGTAAAATACAGATGGTGGCTGTGGGTTTTGTAATCGGTCAGCTGCTTGACCTTTATACCTGTCAGCCGGTCCACGGCTGTTTTCATCTCGCTTGGCCATACGGTCCCCTTGCCCATCATCGATTCCTCCCGCGTTTTTTTCAATTTTAGGGTTGGGACCTGGCCGGCCCCCACCGTTCGCCCCTACTGTACACCCCTGCCGCCGGGCGGGCAATCGGACAAAATTAACGCGTTTGCACTTTATTGTTCCATCCGGTTACATCAAGGGTTTCAAACCCTCCCATTTCACCGACCAGCTGCCGTCCTGCGGGAAACCGGGGTTATGTCCCGGGGCATCGCTCCAGCCGCAGGCCATCATGGCGATAGCAGTCAAGAGGCCGCCGTTACCGGGCAAATAAGCGGAGAGCCCCGGACGCTGATAATTGTGGCCGTTGACCAGATAAGTGTTTTTCACCGCATCCAATAAGAGGAAATCCACGGCCAGATCCCCCTCGCCCAGCCGGGCCGCCGTCATGGCGCACATGGGGAAGTCCCAGCCCCAAGCTGAATCCCACATCCAGACCTCCTTCACCTTGAGGAGGGTATTGCGCATGATCTCCCGGTCCACCAGCGTGCCGGGCAGAATGCCCAAGGCCCCCAGCATGGAAGGATGGTCACGGTTCTTGGCGGTAAAGGTATCCTCACACAGCGCATGGGCCAAATACACGCCGTCCGCGTGGGGAGGAGGAGACATGGAGGACGCGACCTCCAGCCATTTTGGATCTGCAGCCACACCCAAACGCTCCGCCCAGCGGATGGCAATCTCCAGCCCGTATTTCCAATATTCCAGCTCATAGGGCGGATTTTTGCTGCTGTGCAAAGGATGGCATTCCTGCGCCGGAATCAGCGGCGGGCCCAGGTCATAAACCCCTGTTTCGTCATTCCAATGGGCATAGGACACCATAAAGTCGGCAGAGGCAAATACAAGCTCCCCGAACCGCTCCAAAGTAGCCTGCGACGGGTCCGCCTTGTAGATCAGCTCCGCCATGGTCATGGGATGGGGCTGCTGCCAGATCAGACCCGGCGCCACCGGGGAGGGGCAGGGTTTGCCGTCGAATCCCACCATCTTGGGCCAACGGGCCCCTTCATAACCCTGAGACTCCGCCAATTCCTTGGCGATAGGAAGAATGCGGGTATACCAGTCCATGCTTTTGAGCAGTTGGTCCTCGCGGCCCCACAGAGGGAAATGTGCCCCGTGCCACCAATGCATCTCCAGGTGGGCCTTGCCGAACCAGCTGTTGTACATCAGCCCGGTTTCCTGCGGAGGCAAGGAGCCTGCGCTGTGCAGGGCACACAGAAACTGGGACAAAACCACCCGGCGCTCCAGCTCGAAGGCGCGGGGATCGGTGCTGCCGGAGAAGTCCACGGCCGCGCCGCTTTGCCAGAAGGCCTCCCAATGGCGGCTGCTCTCCGCTTCAATATCGGCAACTGGAGCCGTGTCCGGCTTCACCGGACCAAAAGCCACGGACAACTCCAGGCTTTCGCTCTCCAGCTCCGGGAGCAGGGTTATTTCGTGAATGCCGGTCTGCTCCAGCTGGCCGGCGCTCCATTCCAGCTTGATTTCGTAGCTGTCCTCGTCCATCACACGGCCGATGCGGCCTTCTGTGTCCCTTTTTTCCAGAAGCAGGGTCGTATGCCGGTCATCATTCTCCCAATCCAGGTCCACTGCCTTGGCCCAGGCGGAATGGGTCATATCCGGCGCCGGAAAACGGAGGAAGATCTGCAGCCGTCCGGCGGCAATCAGGGACGAACGGACGCGTACACCGATGGTATCCGCTTGGGGATGGCAGGAGGTGTCCACGTGGACAGGCACTCCCCGGACGCTGAATTCGCTGTGCAGAATACCTGTCCACAGGTCCATCCGCTGGCTGATTCCGGAGATATCCTCAGGACCTGCCTCCTCACCGGATTCCAGCAGGAAGCGGAAGGATAACCGGCCCAGCTGCAGACGGTGGGGATTCTGGCGGAGCCAGTGATACGCCTCGGGTTTGCTCCCCGGCTTCATGGGGTAACCCACCATCCGTCCATGGGTATCGAACTGCTGCAGCTCCGCATCCTCCGCCGTAAATTTCCGGTGTCCCCCGGTAAAATGCCAGCCCCAGTTGGATTGGGTGCCCAGAGGCACCTCATAGGCTTCCGGGAAGGTCTGCAGGCCGGTAATATCGGCGCTGAAGGCGAATTCTCCATTGCCCACGGTGAACGGGGACAGCGGGTCCCAATTTTTCAATTCCGGCTGATGCCGTTCTACGATCTTACGTCTGTCCATGGCTCCTCCTTGTGGCGGAAGCCGGAAACGCCTGGCCGGATCTACTCCAGCAAGGCGTCCGTCCGGATCCTCATCATGTCCCGGTATTTCCCGGGCGTAATGTCCTTATATTTGCGAAAGCTGCGGATAAAGCTGTTCTCGTGCTGGTAGCCTACCTGCTGGGCGATATCCGATATCTTGTAGTCGGTTTTGAGCAAAAGCTCCGCCGCCCGGTCCATCCGCAGGCGGGTGAGGTAGTTGTAGATGGTTTCGCCGGTTTCCTGCTTGAATACCTGGCTGGCCAGGCTGCTGCTGATCTCGATGGATTCGGCGATCTCAGGGATGCCGATGGGCTCCCCCAACCGCTGCTTCATGTAATCGATCATCCGGTGGCACAGGATAAAATCCTTGCTGGCGATGAGCCGGTGGAACCCCTCCGCCATCCGGATGGCCCGGGTGGAGAGCTCGCCCCCAATGTCCTCCAGGGTAAGGGTATCGAACCGTTCGAACCCATGGCCGGGTGTGGAATCCTGCGGTGTGGTCCGCAGCTCCTCAATCCGTTCCGCCGTCTCCTGCAAAAGCGCTGCGGCAGCCGTAGGATACCCGTACCGGGAACGGATGGAGGCCGTCAGCCGGCCCACCGCCGCTGCCGCCGCTTCCGTCTCTCCGGCCTGGATGGCTCGGAGGAGCTCTCCCATGGTCTCCTCGTCGGACAACGGCTCCATCACTTCATGGCCGGAGACCTCCCGGAAGGAAATCACCTGTCCGTATCCCTGGTAAAGCCTGTAGGTGAGGGCATTTTCCGCCTCCAGCATTCCCTGCCGCAGCCGGGTCACATCCGTCTGAGGGGTGCTGATGCCGGCAGAGACACTGAACTTCAGGAGCCGGGAAACCACCTCGATGGCCTCCGCCAGAATATGCTCTGCCTTGGATTCCGCCTCCGGGTGTTTCGGCTGGAGGAGGATGGCGGTTTTGTCGTAGCCAAAATCGGCGCACACTATTCTCCATTGGGGCTCAGACAGCTCGGCGGCGATGTTGGCCAGCGCGAACTTCAGGAGCGACCGGTCCCCGGCAGGGAAGGTCCGCTCGAACTCCTCGAACCGGTCAATGGACAGAATGGCAACCGTCACGGTTGCTTCCGACCAATCCTCAAAATAACGCCCCCATTTTTCCCGGATATCCCGTTTGCCGGTGAGGTTGCCCATGTAGATGTCGTACAGCAGCTTGGAGGAGGCCTCGGACATGGTTTCCCGGATCAGCTGGGCCAGATGGGCATGGTTGCTCAACAGCTCCCCGGCCAGCTTTTCCAGGTCGATTCCGTCGGGATTGCCGCTTTTGCGGCTGCTGCCGCCATAAGTGTTGAACAGCTGCTTCAAGCGCCGTATCGGACGGTAGGCAGCGGCGTTGATATAGAAGATCGTGACCAGGCCGATGAGAATCGCCGCCAGGGAAACCAGGAGCACGGCATCCCGCACATTTTTGGACTTGGCCAGAAGGCTGTCCTGCTCGATGATGGACACGAAGCGCCACCCTGTCTCCGGGGATTCCAGCTGGTTTACCAGAAGCTTGCGCCCCTGATACGGCATCTCATAGGTGCCGTCCACGGAGATTTCCCGGATGCCCTCGCGGATCGCCTCCTGGTCCACCTGGTAATTGGAGGCGGAATACAGCACCTCATCCTGCTGGTTAATGATGTAGCGCATCCGGTTGAGGTTGTTCAGCACCGGCGGATTGAGCCGGGCGAAGAGGTCGTCGCTTTTCAGGTTGACGGCGACAATGCCCTTGAATTGGCCTTGAATCATAATCTTGCGGAACAGGGTGATCTCCGAACCCTTGCTCCCCGCCCCCTCCGGCACCTGCCGCTTCTTGATAAGGGTCATGCGGTCCCCGAATTCATGCTGGACGCTGACCCAGTCCGAATCCACGAAGGTCAGTCTGCTGGAGCTGTAGCCCTGGGGCAGGGCAAGGAAGCTTTCCCGGCTCAAATCATATACGTAGAGGCTTTTGATATACTGGGAATTGCCGATGAGCGTGGACAAAAGCTGATACAGCTCGGAAATATTGGCGAAGGAGTTCTGCACCTCTGCGGTCAGAAACTCATATATCCGGCTGTTCACCGCCACCTGGACGGCCACCTTGTCGCTTTCCTTGATGGATTCGTCGATGACACTCATGTTCAGCTGCAGCATCTGCCGCTGGGGCTCACTGAGCTCCTCCTGCAGCACCGATTTGGAGGTGTAGTAGGAGGTCAGGCTCACGGCCAGAATGATGATGAAAACGATTACGGTCTGTACCAGCACGAGCCGTGCCTGGGTATGGGCAAAGTTGCTTTTCACCCAATTCTTGAAGGATTGTGTCACGGTTTAAGCCCACCTTATAGTCAGGATGCTACCCTGAAGCAACACGGTCCAGGCCGCCGGCCGGATGTGTTGTTGAAGCCTCGAGATCGGCACAGCCGATTTGAGGGCCTTCTTCGATACTTCATCGTTCTTCGGTGCGGCAGGTGCCGCACCATGGGTGCCTCTTCCCATTATAACGCGGCCGCTCACCCGTGACACGCTCCTTGGGGTCTATCCCCGCAGATACTCCCTCATCCGCTCCGCCTCAATGCCGGCCAGCAGTACGATGCCGATGCCGTGGGTATCGTTGAGGTTCCAGCCCAGATCATGCTTGTAGTAGGAATGGGAGTGGGACCAGCTGGAGCCTTTGCAGACCCCGTAGAGATTGCCGTGCCGGTCGATGGTGCGGCTGCACAGACCCAGCCAGCCCTTCTGCACCGCCCGGGCATAACGCTCCGGCTCCTCCAGCCAGCCATGCCGGACGCCCAGGGCGAAGCCGTACATGAACATGGAGGTGCAGGAGGATTCCTCATAGGATTCATGGTCCACCAGCACCTGATGCCACAGGCCGTTAGGGCCCTGGAGCCGGAGATACCCCTCTGCCAGCTCCCGGTAGAAGGCCAGCACCGCCGGGTAATCCCGGTGTTCCCCAGGCAGCACGGACAGAAGCACCGCCAGGGAGAAGAACACCCAGCCGTTGCCCCGGCCCCAGGCCGTACCGGATTGGCGGTTCTCCGACACATTGAACACATGGCTCATGATCTGCCGTTCCGGCATATACAGGTAGTTCTTGTACAGCAAGAGCTGCCTGGCCGCTTCATCCACATAAGCCGGGTTCCCGGAAAGCTCGGCATAACGGCACAGGAAGGGAACGCTCATGTACATATCGTCACACCACATCGTGTTGCGCATGCTGATGGATACGCCGGCCTTGCGGTACAGCGCCCCGTCCGGCATCCGGTCCTGCTCCTCCATGATGTAGCGGGCGATGTCGTCCGCCGCCTGCTCCACTCCCTTAATGGGCCGGAGGCGGGAGGCCAGAATGGACAATGCCCCGAAGGAGCCGCAATCGTCCAGACTGTCCACATGGGAGAGCTGGTTATTCAAGCCGGCTGCCCCGAAATACTCCCGGTCCCAGAGGGAATAGGCGTAGGTGGAGGTAGCAAATTCCACATGCCGGGCCACATAATCCGCCAGGTCACTGCGGCCCAATTGCTTGGAGGCTTCCAGGAGTCCGAAAAGGGTTACGCCCAGGGGATAATTCCACCGGCCGAACAGCTCATTCTCCAGGAAGGGCCGCACATGGGCCCCGGGTTCGCCGGTCATCCAGAAGCAGGGCCCGTCGATTCCGGGCGCTACGGTATCCATAGCCAGGTAGGGGGTTATACTTGAAACCGCCTCCGGGGTAAAAGGACCAAGATAAAGCCAATTTCCGCTCCAGCCGTGCACCCGGCAGGGCTGAACCAGCTCCGCTCCCGGTGTCAGGAGCGAGAGGGTAAAGCCCCAGCCCTGCTTCCCGCAGGTGCTGCGGGCTACCAGCTCCCCGCTTCCGGGGGCGGCGTCCAGCTCCAGGGCAAAATTCCCCGCCTCCCGGGACGTATAAACACGGGTTCCATTCCACTCCAGCTCCAGGGGGCCGCGGGCAGTGCCTTCAACCGCGATCCTGGCGGGCTGAAGCCCACGATTCACCAGCCTGGTCCAAGCATAAGCTGTAAGCCCCGGACGATTGCCGAAGAGGGAGTCCAGCGGGCAGGGGCTTGTGTTCCGCCCGGCTGATTCCCCGTTCCCGTCGCGATCCTGACGCTCCGGCAGCCACTCGGAATGGATATGGGCTTCGGGCTCAGCGGCACCCGGAATGCGGCCCAGCGGCCGGTCCAAGGGCTCCGTATAGATCCAGCCCTCCTCACCCTCCCGCTCAAGGGATGGAGCAAGGAAATGCAGGGGCTTGTTCTTGCGGTTGCCGGTGCCGAATTCGGCTCCCGCACCGCCGGCGCTGTTTTTGCCCAGCTCCAGCACAAAATGGTTCCAGCCCTTCACCAGGTTCACCTTCAGTTTGAGCACCGGAAGCTCGGCGGACTCCTCCTCAGGGGAAGTGCCCACACGCTGCTGGCCGTTGTGATAAAGCCGCACCGGTCCGGAGGGACGGAGGTGGAAGATGAATTCCTCCCCTTCTGCACTCCATAGTTTGGCCCAGGCATACACCAGCTGGCCTTCTCGCATGGACGGAAACATACCCGCCAGCGGAAAGGTGTACATGTGGTTATCCAGCTTGCGGATGGGCGACCTCCGCGTCACCCGGTAGACAGGACCATGAGGCGGGTTGGCCCCGATATAACGCTGCGCCATGGTCTCCAGCACATGGGGAATGCTGGTGCCTGCGCTTTCTCCCGCCATACTTTCACGGGGATCGAAGTATTGGGTCATTAGTCCGCCGCTCCTTTGCCTGCCGCACTGGTTACCGCTTCCTTAGAGCCGTGCCCGCCCAGGACCTCTTCAATGGTAATGGGACGGTGCTCCTTCACGGAGCGCCATACGGCTTCGCCTGTGGCTACGGAGTAAGCGCCGTCCTCTGCCCCCGACAAAATCTTGTAGGGGCGGTATTGATCCTCACCCAGGAACAGATCCTCGATCAACAGCGGATCGCCGCCGCCATGGCCGCCTTCCCGGTGCACCACATGGATGGTTTCCTTGGAGCCGAAAAGCGGGAAGTAGTCGATGGTCTGCACCGGTGTAGGGAACGGAGTCCTCGCAGGCATATGGTATTCCACTGTCTCCAGGCGGCCCTTGGTGCCGTTGATGGCCAGCCGGTAGCCTTCATACGGCAGCGAGAAATTAACCGAATAGCTCAGCAGAGCGCCGCCGTTATAGCGGATGGTGGCCGTATAGGTGTCTTCAATTTTGATATCGGAATCGAAGATACAGCGGTCAGGACGATATTCGGAGAAGGGAAATACATTCTTCACCGCTTCCATGTTGCCCAGATGGTCATCCGGAACGCGGATGTTCTTGCTGCGGGAATTCCAGCGGGAATAATACTCGCACTGGCTGGTGTAGTCGCAGATGCCGCAGAAGCGCCCATCCTCCTTCTTGGGATTGGCCTCCCCTTCCGCGCCGTAATAGTTCAGCGCCCCATACGCGAACACTTCCACCGGCTTTTGGTCCAGCCACCAGTTTATTAAGTCAAAATGATGGGTGCTCTTATGCACGGACAATCCGCCGGACAGCTCCCGCTGCCGGTTCCACCGTTTGAAGTAGCTGGAGCCGTGGAAGGTGTCCAGATACCAGTTGAGATCCACGGAGGTGATCCGTCCCAGCTTGCCGCTGGCCACAATCTCCTTGATCTTGGTGTGGACCGGGCCGTAGCGGTAGTTGAAGGTTACGGTTACCTTGCCCTTGCTGGCCTTCTCCGCCTCCATCACCTGGCGGGCTTGCTCCCCGGAGATGACCATGGGCTTCTCGGTAATCACATCCAGATCGCGCTCCAGGGCGGCGATGATGTACCGGGCGTGGGTATCGTCACGGCCTGCCACGATAATACAATCCGGGCGGGTTTCCTCCACCATCCGGTGGAATTCATCCTCCCCGTAGGTGTTGATGTCCGCATGCTCGGGAAACCGGGTCCGGTAGGTGTCGAACCGCACCGGGTCCACATCGAGCAGACCCACAACCTCACAGGTTGCGGAGAAGGTGCTCCAGATGGGCTTGACGAACATGCCCAAGGCACGGCCGCTGACGCCGCAGATGGCGTATCTTTTTTTCATGACAGTATACATTCCCTTCCGTATGTTGGAAATCTGCCCGGCGAAGGAATGAAGACGCTCCACCGGACAGACCCGTTATGTTATTTTTTTACTTTGGCATACCATTCCTGAACCCGTTTGGTGACGGTTTCGCCGCCGGCCTTCTTCCACCGGTCCACGAACTCATCGAACTTCTCAATCGGCCATTCCCCGATGACGATCTTGGTCAGATATTCCTGGAATAGCTTGTGGGACTGGATGTCCGGGTAACCCTCGTATACGGTGTTGGGCAGGCCGTCACCCGCAATACGGCGGGCATCCGCGGTGCTGACTACAAAAATGTCGGATACCATCTTCTGCATATTCTCCGGAATGGTTTCCTTGATCCGGATATCCATGTCGTCCTTGGTGGTCAGGTTGCGCATACCCAGACCCAAGGGGCGGCTGTCCTCCGCCGGGAGGATTACCTTCTTGCCGTCCACCACCTGATGCTGCAGACCCTCGATGCCGAAGCGGGTAAACTCGGCGTTATTGGTATCATAGAAGAAGTCCAGCAGCTTCAGGGACGCTTCCGCCTTGCCCTTGGCCGAGGTAGGGATGATCCATTCCGGCTCGCCCATGCTCTTCTGGGTGACGAACGCCTGGAAACCCTCTGCCTTGGGCAGCGGCATCCCGATGATATAAGCATTGGGGGCGCTCTTCTGCATAGCTGTAAAGCGGTCGCGCAGGTTGGCGGGAAGATGGTACCAGCTGCCCACCAGGTTGTTGTTGATTTTGGCCGTCCAGATGTCGCCTTTGTTCAAGAAGGTTTCGTTGTCCAGCAGCTTCTCCGCATACAGCTCACGGATAAAGCCGATGGCGGCCTTCATGTTGGGAGTCACGCCGGCATATTGGATCTGGCCGTTGTACTCATCCCATTCCGGGCTGCCTTCCCACATGGCAACGCCGTACATGGCAAACAGGTGGTCCATCCACTTGCCGAACTCCCGGCCGGAGGTGGGCAGCTCGTCAGGCTTTCCGTTGCCGTTGGGGTCCTTGTCGCGGAAGGCTTTAAGCACTTCCTTGTATTCCGCTGTGGTTTTGGGCAGCGGCAGGCCAACCTTGTCCAGCCAGTCCTTGCGGTTCAGCGGCGCCCGTTCAGGCACCAGGAATACCTTGGGCTCGTAATAAATTTTCCCGTCCGGCGAAGCGGAACGGACGACATCCCATGCTTCCTTGGGGATGTTCTTCCATACGTTGGGCGCATATTTGGGCAGCAGGTCATCCAGTGCAAGAGCGCCGCCTTGTTTGATCAGAGTCTGCTCGATGCCGCCGATGGGGCGCAGAATATCCGGCATGTCTGCGGAGGCGATCATCAGATTGAGATATTCCGTAGGTTCGGAGCCCGGGGGAGTGGTCATCAGCTGGTACTGCACTCCGGTTTTTTCTTCCACATATTTCACATGGGGATTATTCGCATCGGGAATGGTGCCTACGCCCATATGGCTCTTGCTCCCATTAACCTGCACGCTTTTGCCGCTTTGGGCTGCCGCTCCCGGGTCTCCCGCCGCATCCTCCTTGCCGGAGCATCCGGCCAAGGCCGTTACGGCCAGAAGCGAAGCCAGTCCGGTCAGCTGCACAGATTTGCCAAGCCAACGTTTTGTCATGTATAAATCCTCCCTTTTTAATTGAAGATGCCGTGGAAAATCTGTTCCTATATCAAGCCGTGTCCG
Organism: Bacillota bacterium; assembly: GCA_023391955.1. GTDB lineage: Bacteria > Bacillota > Bacilli > Paenibacillales > NBRC-103111 > Paenibacillus_AR. Next base: position 13,412 of record JAEWAA010000466.1, read on the forward strand.
GCCTAATACCGTTGCTGCATGTTATCTGTGGCCGGGAACCGCTATTCCTTCAGGGAGCCCAGCATGGTGCCTTTGACAAAATATTTTTGCAAATACGGGTACACCAGAATAATCGGCACTGTAGCGAACAAAATCGTAGCCGCTTTCAATGTGGTGGTGTTAAAATCGTAATCGCCTGCCAGCAGGCTGGCGGAGGCCAGCTCCTCCGGCGAGGTCAGATACGCCCGGAGCTTCATCTGCAGCGGCCATTTGTCCGGATCCCGGATAAACAGCACCGCCCGCTGGAAGGTGTTCCAGTAGCCTACCGCATAGAACAGGCTGACGGTGGCCATGACCGGCTTGGACAGGGGCAGGTAGATGCGGAACAGAATACCGGCATCGGTACAGCCGTCCATCCGCGCAGAATCATCCAGCTCGCCGGGGATGCCCATGAAGAAGGTACGGATGATAATCATGTTGAAGGTGCTGATCAGACCCGGCAGGATCAGGGCCCAGAGTGAATTCATCATGCCCATCTCCCGGATAACCAGGAAGAAGGGAATCATCGGCGCATTGAAAATCATGGTGACGATAATGCCGAACATGATGGGTTTGCGCAGCAGAAACTCCTTGCGGGACAGCGGGTATGCCATAACCACCGAAAACAGCATACTCAGGAAGGTGCCCAGCACGGTAATATAGATGGTTACCCCAAAGGATGTCCATAACCCCATGTTTTGAAAGATCCGCTCCCAGGAGGCGGTGGTGAATTCCACCGGAAACAGGAAGACCTGCTTGGAATCAGCGGCAATGGGAGAGCTGAGGGACACAGCCAGCAGGTTCAACAGCGGGAACAGCATCGTGGCCGAGGCCAATGCCAGAAACAGATAGTTGAACGCCTGAAAGATTTTTTCTCCGCTTGTTTGCTTCATCACCATAACCCCTGTTCTGTTTTTCGGGCAAGCCGGTTAAATGTCCACAAGAGGGCAAAACCGATGACCGATTGGAATAAGCCAATGGCTGTTGTCACGCTGTATTGGCCCTGCAGAACCCCTGCCCGGTACACATAGGTTTCGATGATGTCGCCTACCGAATACGTCATCGGCGTCAGCAGATTATACACTTGATCGAAGCCCAGCTCCAGGAAATTGCCGATATTCAGCAGGAACAGCGTCAGGATGGTGGGGAACATGGTAGGCAGTGTAATATGAATGGTTTGTTTCCAGCGGTTGGCGCCATCCATAACGGCTGCTTCATAAAGATTCGGATTGATGCCCGTAATTGCCGCCAGATAGATGATGGTTCCCCAGCCGACTTCCTTCCAAATCCCGGACAGCACCACGATGGGACGGAAGAAACGCTCCTGCTGCATGAAGAGAATGGGCTCCATTCCCATCCAGCCGCGGAATATGTTGACCACACCCTTGTTGGACAGGAGTTCGAACACGATGCCCCCGACCACTACCCAGGACAGGAAGTGGGGCAGGTAAAACAGGCTTTGCATCACCCGTTTGGCCAGCATGTGCCGGACTTCATTGAACAGCACCGCCAAAATGATGGGTGCGGGGAAGCCGAACACCAGCTTGTAGAAAGCGATGACGGCCGTATTTCTCAAAACATTGTAGAAATCCTGGTACGTGAACAGAAAGGTAAAGTTGTCGAAGCCGATCCACTTGCTTCCTATGATCCCCTTCATAATCTGGTAGTCCTGGAAGGCGATCATGCTCCCCCCTAGGGGCACATATTTGAAGATGATAAAATACAGCACGCCGGGCAGCGCCATCAAATAGAGCATCCAATGCTTCCGCACATTCGTGAGATAGCGGTTTTGACCGGATTTGGTTTTGACGGCGGCTGAGGGCGGGTTATTCTGCTCCATTTCCGTATAAGCTTGTGCCACTGCCGCGAACCTCCTTTGCTTTGTGTACCGTCATCTTACCTGCCGCAGCAGCCGCCGGACAATAGTGCATTCCTTGGCGCAATGAGCCGATACGTGATTTCACGGATAAGGGTGGGAGGAGAGGAATCGGTTGGTTACGGCTATAGATGGGGCGGGTAACAGCGGAGGGGAGCGGGTAGATGGGGGCTCCGGGGAAATAGAGGATCCGTTCATAGTCTGGAGGATCGGTTGGTTCTGTGGAAAGTAAGCGCATTCCTACAGCTTTATGTGCATAGGCGTGCCGTGTATGTGCATTGGGGAGCGGGACGGAGACGATCCTCCATAACTTGGATAGGGGGAAATGCAAAAGTGCAGTTCATTACTGCGAATGGCCTATTAAAACCGGCTTATCCTGCAAAAGTGCATTTAATTTCATACGGAATGGGGCTATTAGGGGTCCGGCAACGGAAATAGCTGCACTTTTGCAGGATGTCATGGCCGGAATCGTAAATATCGTATACAAAGCTGCACTTTTGCATTTTGGACTGTCTTATCCAATGCCCGCGGCAGCAAAAAGAAGCTGTACGGCATTATACCGCACAGCTTCTCTCTTCACGCGGACTATTCCTCTGCGCCGAACATGGACTCCTTCTCCTGGTGAAGCTTGACGCTCATCACCAGGCCCAGGGACAGCATGTTGATCAAGAGAGACGTTCCCCCATAGCTGATGAAGGGCAGCGTAATCCCCGTCAGCGGCATCAGCCCCAGGAACATCCCGATGTTCTGGAAGATCTGGAACACATACATGGACACAATACCCACAATCATATACGAACCCGCCAGATTGGTGGACTGGATCGAGATCAGGATCATCCTGTAAATCAGGATGAAATACAACAGCAGGAGCGCCGAGGACCCGATAAATCCGAATTCCTCGGCCACCACAACGAAGATGCCGTCCGTATAGGCTACCGGCACAAAGTTGTTGTGCACCGAGTTGCCTTGCAGATAACCGTCACCCCGCAGGCCGCCGGAGCCGATGGCAATCTTGGAGCGCAAATACTGGTAGCCGCCTACAGCTGGATCCACGTTGTCCGGATCAATAAAGGCGTCGATCCGGGCTACCCAGTGATCGTATTTGGTGCCGGCCATTTTGACAATATCCTCATGATAGGTCTTGAAGGTATAGACAAAACCACCCACCAACATGACCACCAACGCGGTGCCGATGAGCACATGGGTATACTTGACATTGCTGATCCAATACATCCCCAGCAGAATGACCAGGAAGATCATGGCGTTGCCCAAATCGGGCTGGACCAGCACCAGCATAAACGGCAAAAACGCAATCAGCCCGATGGGAAGCACATCCCGCATGAATTCCAGGCGCTCCCCCTTCTTGCGGGCGGCATAGGCGGCGATGGCGATAATCAGGAGCACCTTCATCAGCTCCGCAGGCTGGAAGTCACCGATGACCGGAAGGCTGAACCAGCCTACCGCCCCTTCCCGTTCGGTCCCCCATACAAAAAGCGCAGCCAAAAGCAGCACGCCTGTTATATATCCGTAAGGCGCCGCTTTGATCAGAAGCCGGAAATCCACCAGCGATACGGTAAAAAACACCGCAAAGCCGATAGCGGCATTCACCGGTATCTTCTTCCAAAAATTCGGGCCGTATTTGACAATATCCACAGTGGCGCTGTACACAAGAAAGCAGCTGATTACCACAAACAAAATCAACAGAAATACAATAAACCAGTCATAACGCTTCAGTTTGGCCAGCATGTGTGATCAACCTGCTCCGAAGAATTTCTTCATTTTGCCGAAAAGGCCCACTTTATTATCATCCAGCTGCAGTAGCGGAACGGTATCGCCCAGGATACGGCGGGCAATATTCCGGTAGGCAATGGCCGCTTTGGAGGCGGGATTCATCACTGTAGGCTCGCCCATATTGGCAGCTTTAATCACATGCTCGTCATCCGGCACAATCCCCAGCAGATCAATGGCCAGCACCTGGCACACCTCATCGATATCCAGCATGTCGCCCTTCTTCATCAGATTGGGCCGGATCCGGTTAATTACCAGCTTGGGTGAACGGATGCCGTCATGCTCTAACAGCCCGATAATCCGATCCGCGTCCCGCACCGCCGCATTTTCGGGGGTGGTGACCACAATCGCCTTATCCGCTCCGGCTACGGCGTTTTTGTATCCTTGCTCGATGCCCGCAGGGCAATCGATAATCACATATTCGAATTCCTGCTTCAGCTCCAGGACAATCTTGCGGACGGCATCCGGCGTCACGGCATTCTTATCCTTAGTCTGGGCAGCGGGAAGCAAATACAGCTCAGCGAACCGCTTGTCCTTAATTAGCGCCTGGTTCAGCCTGCAGCGGCCGTCGGCCACATCCACCAGGTCATAAATGATGCGGTTTTCCAGACCCATTACCACATCCAGATTGCGAAGTCCGATATCCGTATCCACCATGCAGACTTTTTTGCCCTGCAGGGCAAGCGCGGTGCCGATGTTGGCGGAGGTGGTGGTCTTGCCGACGCCTCCCTTACCGGACGTAATCACAATTGCGTCCCCCATGTGAACACGCTCCTTTGGTCACATACCCCCTTAGCCTTTATGGGCGGATCCGGGACATATGCTGTACTTTATCGATTTCCATAACGCCGTTATTAATATAAGCAAACTCCATATACGTATCGCCGATGGCCCACTCGTCCGGCGGGCGGCTGATGATCTGCGCAATGCGCAGCTGTGTCGGCTTCATATGGGAAGCGGTAATAATCGCCTTCTCATTGCCTTCCATACCTGCATGGGCCATTCCCCTAAGGGAACCCATGACATAAATATCCCCTGTAGCGCTCACCGTTCCGCCGGGGTTCACATCACCGATTAAGAGCAGGTTGCCTTCCATATGCAGCACCTGTCCGGAGCGGACGATGCTTTTGACCAGATGAATGGGCTCTTCCACCTTCTCCTGGGGTATATCGTTCTCCGATTCTATGGACTGGATCAGAAGATTGCCCCGGGTGCCGATAATCTCCCGGATCTTCTCCTTCTCCTCCTCGGAAACGGTGCGTTTGCCCAGCTTGACAAAAACGTGAATGATCGGGCCGGTGAGGATATTCTGATGTGTTTTTTCCAGCTTTGTAGTCAAATCCCCGATTACCGATTCAAACGGACAACTGTCATCGAGGAGAAACAGCAAGCCGTCCTTGACGCCTTTGATCCTGACCGGATGTTTGACTGCCGCCATGCTTTTCCCTCCTGAACATACTCTTTCTGTCCGAACGCCCCGATTTCCTGCCGCGGGATGAAAATTAATCCTCCTTGGGCTTCTGGGAAACCATATCCTCCAGCCATTTGCGCAGGGGAACATAAATGAGCAGCGCAAACAGAAGATTAATCAGGACGCTGGGCAGCATGATGTGGAAGAACATCCACTGCGGCGTATCCTTCGTTACTTGGAACAACCGGTACAGACTGTAGAGAATGCCTTCAAATAAAAAATTACCCATGGTGATGATGAACATGCTGAACAGAATATTAGGCCGTGACCGGGAGGAGGCCATACCGCACACATAGCCGATCACACCCATAGAAAACGAATAGGCGCCGATCATCGTCGGGCCATAATAGACAATATCATGGAGCAGGCCGAAGCCAAGCCCGTAAAACAGGGCCAGATGCCGGTTATAATATAATCCGATAAACATAATGACGACCAGCGTAAAATGGGTAGCCACAGAAACATTCCCCTGCCAGACGGAGGGAATGATCCACTTGAGCACCGTTCCTTCCAGTAAAAACAAAGCGGTTACCAGCGCAAACAGGAGTCCCCGGTTCATCTTCATCATTCTACCTCAGGCACTTTCACAACCAGAACCTCTCGCAAATGGCGGAAGTCCGTCGCCTTGGGCTTGACGGTGGCCAGATAGTTGATGCCGTAATCGCCGACACGCTTTTCGGAGACAACCCCGATAACCAGTCCCTTGGGAAAAATCTGGCCCAGCCCCGAGGTGACCACAACATCACCGGGCTCCAGGTTCCTCTCACTCCACTGGTCGATCCGGGTCATGACCAGGCCCTGCTCCTCATTGCTGTAATAGTCAATGGTGCCGAACACCTTGTCTTCCTTCCCGAGCACGGTCGCGGAAATCCCCTTCTCCAGCTGGCGCTCCGCCGAACCGCCGGATTCCGCATTCATATCCACCAACAGCTGGACGCTAGAGGTAAAGTTGGATACCCGGGAGACCCGGCCGATCAGTCCTTCCACGGACATGACTGCCATATTCTCCTTGATGCCGTCCAATGAACCCAGGTTGATATTCACCGTATTGCTGTACGGATCGGGACTAACGGAAACCACTTCCGCCACCATGTATTGGTAGTTATCGGCATTCTTCTGCCGTTCGGTAAATCCGAGAATCTCCTGGAGATGTTTGTTCTGCGCCTCCAGCAAATTCAGCCGCATGGTATCCTGGGCATAGTGGGTCAAGGTTTTTTTGAGCTGTTTGTTTTCCTTGTAGGTGTTCTTCAGGTCCTCCACATCCCGAAAGAAACCCGCTGCATACCGAGCGGGCTTGTAGAGCCAACCTTGTGTCCATGCTACCGTATCCTTAATCACCCGTTCCGGCCAGGTCATTTCCGAGCGTCTGCTCAAGGTGAGCCCCATCAGCGCGATAAAGACCATCAAAGCCAGGAGCAGCGTGAGCAGCTTTTTGTTCCCCAGCAATCGAAACACTTGTTACACCCTCATTCTGAAAATTCCCCGCAAAGTGAAGCTTGGGCTATGAAGCTGATACGGATTACTTTGCGGGGCCCCGTAAGATCAAATTCCCGATTTTCCTATCTGCGAATTAACGTCTTCCCCGGTAAGCCGGACCCGATCTGGACTTGAACAGATGGATGTTCTCCAACGCCCGTCCGGTTCCGATGGCTACACAATCCAGCGGATTCTCCGCCACCAGCACCGGCATGCCGGTTTCCCGGGCCAGAAGCTTATCCAAGTTGCGCAACAGCCCGCCGCCTCCGGTGAGCACAATGCCCCGGTCCATAATATCCGCAGCCAGCTCGGGCGGACATTTCTCCAGGGTGACCTTCACCGCTTCCACGATGCTGTTCACCGTATCCGCCAGGGCATCGGCTACCTCCAGAGAGGTGACCGCAATGGTCTTCGGCAGACCGCTGACCAGATCCCGGCCGCGGATTTCCATGGATTCCGCAAGATCCCCCGGCATCGCCGAGCCGATCTCCAGCTTCATCTGCTCGGAGGTACGTTCACCGATGGCCAGATTGTAGGTGCGTTTGATGTACTGGATGATGGCGTCATCCATTTCGTCCCCGGCAATCCGGATGGACCGGGAGGTAACGATGCCGCCAAGGGAAATAACGGCCACCTCAGTGGTGCCGCCGCCGATATCCACCACCATGCTGCCGGTAGGCTCCCATACGGGAAGATCCGCTCCGATAGCTGCGGCGAAGGGTTCCTCAATGGTATACGCCTCGCGGGCGCCGGCTTGTTTGGTGGCATCCTCTACGGCGCGTTTTTCCACGGCGGTAATGCCGGAGGGCACACACACCATCACGTTGGGGTGGCGCTGGAACAGCACACGCTGCTTTTGGGCCTGGCGGATAAAATACTTGATCATCGTAGCCGTGGTTTCAAAATCGGCAATAACCCCGTCCTTCATAGGGCGCACCGCCCGGATATTGCCGGGGGTACGGCCGATCATCATCTTGGCGGAGTTGCCTACCGCCACAATCGCTTTATTGGAGGTATCGGTGCGCTGGGCTACCACGGAGGGCTCCCGGACGACAATTCCTTTTCCTTTTACATACACGAGTGTATTCGCTGTTCCCAAATCAATCCCTAAATCCTTCGTAAAGCCGCCAAACATGGCACGCTCTCCCTTCACTGGCCCATTATCGGTTTCATCCAAGCCGTATTCTGCAGATCAAGCTTCTTCTGCGTTCCCGAGACGGGTAGCGCTTATCCCTTGCCCGTTAGGGTGATTCCTTTTAGACGGGCAATATGCTGCTTCGGTTTAAGCGGTCCGGTCTCTTCATGAAACCTTTCGTATCCGCCCGTCCATTAGGGTCCGTGCGGAGGTGAAAAAACTTCAACCGCCCAACCCGGCGGCTTCTATATCTGCTCTCCGTCAGCGCGGCTTCCACACTTCCAGCTGCCTCCGGTTCAGGAAAATTTGATATTCAAATTTTATTATATAAAAAAGTCATTGACCGATGCAATTCAGCGATGAACGTTCCTCTTATAAGCGATGAATGCTCGTCTCTATAAGTAGACTTGTATGCCCGTCCCTGTAACGGAACTCAGCGGCTCTTACCGGCTTAAAACCGGCTTTTTCCGACGCTAACGGAACTCAGAAGCTCTTACAGGGCTCTCGGCTACCTTTGCACAAGTAAATCCTGCGCTAACGGTCGCTCAGTTCCGTTACATCTCCAAACCATCAAAATAACGCCTCTAAGCGTCAACCAGTTCCGTTAGCCGCCCACCACCAGCGGTTTCAACCAACCGAGCCACCATCCAACGGCTAAGCTTCGCTCACATCAAACCCCGTTCCTTCATACTAAGAAAGGTGCCGTCGCCGATCACCAAATGGTCCAGCACATCGATGCCGATAATCTCCCCGGCCTCCATCAGCCGTTGAGTCAGCTCAATGTCCTCATGGCTGGGTGTAGGATCACCGCTGGGATGATTATGTGCACATAGAATAGAAGCGCTGCTCCGCTGGATAGCCGACCGGAATACCTCCCGGGGATGCACCACCGTCGCATTAAGGCTGCCCATAGAAATGGTCTCGCGCCCGATCACATGATTCTTCGTGTTCAGAAACAGGCACACAAAATGCTCCTTGTCCAAATAC
>JAEWAA010000474.1 GCA_023391955.1 Bacillota bacterium
AGTGCGCGATCGATCGCGCCTTTCCGGAGAATGATCGCGAGCAGGGCGAGGAGGTGTTCGTCCACAAGGACGGCCACTTCTACCCGGTCGCCTTCACCGCCAGTCCGATCCGCGACGAAGCCGCCCAGGTCGTCGGCACCATCATCGAGGTGCGCGACATCCGCGCGGAGAAGGTGGCACAGGCGCACCAGCGACGGCTGATCAATGAATTGAACCACCGCGTGAAGAACACGCTGGCCGCTGTCCAGTCGATCGCCATGCAAACCTTTCGGGGTCCGGAACACGCTGAAGTGTTGGAGCTGTTCAACTCGCGCCTGCTGGCGCTGTCGATGGCGCACACCATTCTGACGGACGAGAATTGGGAGAGCGCAGGCTTGCGGGTGGTTGTCGAGCACACCCTTGCCCCCTTTGACCTGACCCGCTTTGTGCTCGACGGGCCGGACCACCGGCTCAATCCGAAATTTTCCGTCGCGCTGGCCATGGTGCTGCACGAGCTGGCGACCAACGCGGCCCAGCACGGAGCTCTGCGCGTTCCCGGTGGCCGGATTGAGCTCCGCTGGATGGTCACCGCGGCTGGGGGTGTGGACGATCTCCACCTCCACTGGTTGGAGCGGGGCGGGCCGCCGGTCACGCCCCCCGCCCGGCGTGGTTTCGGCACCCGACTGCTCGAACGGCAGTTCGCTCTGGAGTTTGGTGCGGCGGTCAAGTTCGCGGTCGAGCCCACCGGTGTTGACTGTACCGTCGACGTGCGCCTACCGCCTCTCGGCGAGGCGGCCAGCAGCCCAGGCGCGCCGGGCGCCTCCGGCCCGGCACATGAGGGGTCCTGATGCCCTTACCACCCGGGTGCCGCGTTCTTGTGGTGGAAGACGAGAGCTTGGTCGCCATGCACGTCGAGGACATGCTGGTCGACCTTGGCTGCGAGGTCCTCCTGGCCATGCGCTTGGAGGACGGGCTGCGTTTGGCTGCGGAAGCCGACCTGTATGTGGCCGTGCTGGACGTCAACCTCAGCGAGGGCCGGAGCTACCCGATCGCCGACGTTCTCCGCGACCGTCGCATCCCTTTCCTGTTCGCCACCGGTTACGGCTTGAAAGGAGTGGAACCGGCGTACCAGGGCACGCCGACACTGCAAAAGCCCTACCGCAACGAGGATCTGGTCTGTCTGATCACGGGCCTGCTGGCCGGAGCCGAGGCAGACGGCGTCCGTCGGACATCCTGCGAGGATTCATCCGACAAGCGGCGCTGATGGCCGTTGAGGCGGCGGGATGGCGAGTGTGAAGAGACATCCATCCCGCTGTTCCACGGCCGAGGTGACATCGAGCTTGCGCGCGAGGGGGTCAATGACGCTGTCCTGGTGTAAGCGCGTGTTTGAAGGTATTGGTGCTCAGGCAGAGTGAGCGGGCCAGGTCGTCGCAGGCCTCGTGAATGAACTGCCGGAAGCCAAAGGACGCTCTGCTCACGGGTGGCGACAATGGTCTCATTCCTACCGAGCAGGCCCCCCTCTGTTCGGCTCGCGGGATGCATCAGTCTCGTCTTCGATCCGCCCTGCCAACCGCCCGCCATCATCCGGTGCCGTTGAGGTGGAGGGGGTACGTGGGCGCAGGGCGTCGGTTGCGCCGAGGGGGAGATCGAGCGTGAACACCGAGCCCTGCCCGGGCGTGGAGCGTACGGTCACGGGGTGGTCGAGGAGCTTTGCCAGGCGCTGCACGATGGAAAGCCCCAAGCCCAATCCCTTGGCCTGATCGCTGTCGGGGTTGCCGACTTGGTGGAACTCTTGGAAGATGAGGTCCTGCTGGTCGGCCGGAATGCCGATACCTGTGTCGGACACCTCGATGCGGGCGCGCCCGTCCACCACGCGGCACGTTACGCTGACCGAGCCGTGCTCGGTGTATTTGATCGCGTTCTCGACGAGGTTGCGGATCATCCGGCCGAGCAGGTTCCGGTCGCTGCGCACCACGACGTCGCACGCGACATCCAGGGTGAACTCCAGCCCTTTGCGCTGAACCACCGGGGCGAAGGAGGCGCCGATCTCGTCGAGCGCTGAAGCGATCGGGACATTCTCAAAGGTCGGCCGGATCACGTCGGCATCGAGACGCGAGATGTCGAGCAAGCCGTCCAGCAGCCCCTTGAGCGCCTCAAGGTTACGCTCCAGGGTCGCTAGGGCGCGCTGACCCCGCTCCGTCAGCACCTGGCCGTGCAGCGCGGCGGCGAAGAGGAACAGCGCCTGCAACGGCTGCCGCAGGTCATGACTGGCCGCCGCCAGGAATCGCGATTTGGCCACATCTGCCCGCTCCGCTTCGCGCTTGGCGGCGCGCAGCGCTTCTTCCATTTCCTTGCGCTCGGTGATGTCGACGTCGATGCCGACCATCCGCTGCGGACAGCCTTCGGCGTCGTAGGTGATCCGCCCCACCGCCATCAGCCACCGCACGGCGCCGTCCGGCTGCACGGCGCGGTACTCGGCCTGGAGGTTGCTCCGGCGCTCGGCCAAGGCCTTGGCGCAACGGGCCAGCACGGCTTCCCGATCATCGGGATGGATGGCGTTCAGCCACGTCGCGTAGCCGCCCCGCCCCGGTTCGGGATCGAGGCCGAAGAGCCGGTAGCGCTCCGGCGACCAGACGGCGGCGCCGGTCCGCATGTCCCAATCGAAGGTCCCGGCCCGGGCGGAAGCGAGGGCGAGAGCGAGGCTCTCCTCGCTGCGGCGCAGAGCCTCCTCGATTTGTTTGCGCTCGGTGACGTCGAGGCTGATGCCGCTCAGACGCGATGGCGAACCGTCGGAAGCGCGGGTGACCCGGCCGAGGCTCACGAGCCAGCGTTCGCCGCGTTCCGGATGGAGGATGCGGTGCTCGATGACACAGTCGCTCGTGGTAGCGTTCAGCGCCGACTGTACGGCGTGCTCGATGGCCGCGCGGTCGTCCAGGTGAACGAGGCGCAACCACGCCTCGGCGCTCGGCGCAAAACGGTCCGGCGTCTGTCCGTGCAGCGCGTACAGCCCCTCCGACCAGGTCAGTTCCCCGGTCCGGATGTCCCAGTCCCACAAGCCCGCGCTGGCTGCGACCAGGGCGAAGCTGAGCCGCTCCTCGCTGCGGCGCAGCGCCTCTTCAGCCTGCTTGCGCGCGGTGATGTCGATGTTCAGGCCCGTCATGCGCAGGGGCGTGCCGTCGGAAGCGGAGGTCACCCGCCCGCGGGCGGCGAGCCAGCGGACCGTGTCGTCGGGGTACACCACGCGGTACTCCACGTCGATCTCGGGCATCCGGCCGCTCATTGCCGCGGCTTTGGCCGCGAGGACGCAATCCCGGTCGTCGGGATGCAGCGTTCCCGCCCAGGCATCCAGGCTGGGCGTGGTACGGGCGGGATCGAGGCCCAGGAGCCAGTAGCTGTGCTCGGACCACACCGCCTCGTCCGTCTGGAGGTCGACATCGAACATCCCGGCCTGGGCGGCCTTCAGCGCGAGGCTCAGGCGCTCGTTGCTGCGGCGCAACTCCTCCTCCAGGCGTTTGCGCCCGGAAATGTCCTGGAAGTTGCTTACAGCCATCACCGTGCGTCCCTCGGGATCCCGCACCGGGGCAGCGCTCACCGCAAACGTGGTGAGACGGCCGTCGCCGCGCCGGTACAGCATCTCCTCCTGCATCACCGTTTCGCCCTTCAGCAAGGCACGGGCGAGCGGGTACTCCTCCGGCCGGTACGGGCGGCCGTCGGCGTGGATGGCCCCGTGCTCGGCATAATCCTGCACGTGTTGGGCCAGGACGACGGAATGGCCGAGCAGGCGCTCCGCCGTGGCGTTGTGCAGCAGCAGGCGCCCATCGGGGGCGGCGACCGCGAACACCCCCGACGGCAAATGCGCGAGGACGCCCTTGAGCAGCGTGCGCTCCTTCTCGAGGTCGCGGCGCAAGCGCTCGCGTTCCTCTTCCACCTGCTTGCGTGCCGTGATGTCCTGGAAAAAAAACGGCGAGGCCGTCCGGGGTGGGAAAGGCCCGTGCGGCGTACCATCGTCCGGTGAGCGGTCCCACGGCCTCGAATTCACACGCGACGTTGCTGGCCATGGTTTCCTGGCACCGCGACCACGTGTCGGAGCCGACCACCTCCGGATAGGCCTCCCAAAGAATCTGGCCGAGCGGATCGGATCGGTTCGGAACCAAGCGCCGCGCGCGCTCATTCATGAACACCACGCGCCAGTCGCGGTCCACCTCCACCACGGCGTCGGTCATGCTCTCGAGCACCCGGGCCATTTTGAGGGCGGTGCGTGTCGCCTCCGCGCGCAAGCGGGTGAAGCGGGCCACCCCCCAGGCGACCAGCATCCCCGCCAGAGCAAGCAGGCCGATGAACACCCCCACGGTCCGCCACATCGCCTGCTCGACCAGGCGCATGGCCTGAGCCTTGCTCAAGCCAACCCAGACCATCAAGTCCGGCTGGTCGACCCCGGCGCGGGAGTAGGCGACGATGCGCGTGATCCCGTCGAAGCCGACGAGTTCGGCCGTCCCACCGCGCGGACCCCTGGTCATGGAGCGATACCGATCCGGCAGGGGCTGGCCGACCAGACCGGGGATCTCCGGCACCCGCGCTAGGATGGTGCCATGCCGGTCCGTCAGTGCGACGGCGGCGTCCGGCGGCAAGGGCTTGCGCGCCAGGAAGTCGACCAGCCAACGCACGTCGAGCAGGGCGGTGAGGACCCCGGCGGGGCGGCCGTCCGCTCCATGGAACGGAAGCGCGAAGGGAACAATGGGATGACCGATGTTGGCGGCGATGGCGTAATCCCCGATGGTGAAAGCGTCCGTGGCGAGCGCCCCTTGCACGTTGGAACGGTCGCCGATAAACGCGCCGATGGACCGCGGATCGGTGGCGCAACGCACCACCCCGTGCCGGTCGGTGGCTTCGATGACCAAGTAGTCGGGCAGGTGCGTCTTTATCCGATCCATGGACGGCTGACAGTCCGCGCCGGTGAGTTCGTCGGCGCCGACCGAGGCCGTGGTGGCCAGCACGTGGC
>JAEWAA010000475.1 GCA_023391955.1 Bacillota bacterium
AACGGGTTCCCAAGTTTCAAGGATATCTGGCTGTCCAGCCGGCCCGCTGCAAGGGCTGGCTGTGGGGCAGCTGGGAGGGGAGTGCGCAATTCTGCAGCAAACCCCACCACTGTGTAAAGGAGGACACCGACCATGCTGACTGTGCAGAGCCTGGATAAGGCCATCCGGCAGATGGCCGGGGCCTCAGCTAACCGCAGGTTCTATAACCGTCTGAGATATGACATGGCGGAGGAGTTTATGGATGCTTGTGCAGCCGGAAGCGTCAGGGTGTCTCCAAGGCTGGCGGCATCCTTCCGGCGGACGTCCTACAAAGGCAAGAGAGAATGGGTGTTTGATGTAAAAGGCCCTTACGCCATGGAGGCGGGAACTATGGTGCCTAATGCATCCCGAATGGGAGCCCCCCGGATTATGGGGCGTGCTCTGCGGCAGACGGCAGGCAAGCTGCCCGCTTTGGCCGACCGTTTTTACCACTCTGCAGGAAAGGCGGCGGGTTTACATGTATCGAAGCAGTCTTGAGGCTGTGAAGGCAACGATCAGGCAGGCCATGCCGGGGAGCGGCTGGCCTTTTTATGTGGAGGCGCTGCCTGGGGAGCTGCTGCTGCCGGCTTTTTATCTGGAGCATCAGGCCAGCAGTGCGGAAACTGTTGGTGTGTCCACCGTGCGCTTCGAGATTCAATGGCAGGTGATGGTTCTGCCGGAGATGCCCCCCGGAGGTATACCGGACGGGCTTGCCCTGCTCACCGTGGCGGATCAGCTGCGGGAGGCATTTATGCAGGGACCAGTGCTGACGGCACCTGACGGCACCATGTTCCATGTAGAAGCCTTCACCGGAGGGACAGGGGAAACGGGTATGTTTCTGACGGTCACCCTCTCCACCCAATATACCCCAAGCTCCGCAGAACCGGAGGCCCCCCTGATGCAGGAGCTGCATTGGAAGGGATTGTAAGACAAAACTCTGTACGCAGCAAGACCATTTATTTAACGGGAGGAATTATTCATGCCATTACCGAGTATCCAAATTGTATTCAAACAGGCGGCCGCTGCCGCCGTCACCCAAGGCGCTACAGGCATTGCCGCGCTGATTCTGAAGGATGCCTCCGCAGGCAGCGGAGTGGTGGAGCACCAGCTCTACACGGTCAGTGACATTCCGGCCGCATTGACGTCCGCCAACAAGGACTACGCCCGTCTGGCTCTGGCCGGCGCACCTGCCCAGGTGAAGCTGGTGGTGATTCCTGCCAATGCCACGGATTACGCAGCGGCCCAGGAGTACCTGGAAACCATCCAATGGAACGTGCTGGCCGTGCCTGGCATTGCCGCTGCCGATGCGGCTGCCATGGGTGTGTGGGCCAAGGGGCTGTTCGAGACGAAGCTCCGCAAGATTATGGCGGTGCTGCCTTCTGTAGCAGCGGATCATCCGGCGGTGGTGAACTTCACCACAGACACTATCAAGGTGGGGACCGTCACGTATACCAATTCGGATTTTACCGCGCGGATTGCCGGTCTCATCGCCGGTTTGCCCCTGTCGGTTTCGCCCACGTACCAGGTGCTGCCTGAGGTGACCAATGTGCCCAAGCTGACCAAGGCCCAGGCGGATGCCGCTGTGGATGCCGGCAAGCTGATCCTCTACCACGACGGGGAAAAGGTCAAGATCGCCCGCGGCGTCACCTCCTTCGTCACCCCCACCCAAGCCATGGGAGCCGACTGGAAAAAAATCAAGGTGGTCCGTGTGCTCAACAAGCTGTACGCGGATATCCGCAAAACGGCTGAGGACAACTACATCGGCAAAATGAACAACAGCTACATGAACAAGCTGCTTCTGGTCTCCGCCATGAATGCTTATTTTGAGGGTCTGGAGCAAAGCGGGATTCTAGATCAGGGCAAAAACCGGGCGTCGATTGATGTGGCGGCTCAGCGTGTGTATCTGCAGTCCACAGGGGTTAACGTAACCGGGATGAACGAGCAACAGCTCAAGGAGGCCAACACCGACGATCAGGTGTTCCTGAAGGCAACGGTTCAGCCGCTGGAAGCGATTGAGGATATCAAGCTGGATATTTTTCTGTAAGCGAAAGGCGCTTTTAACCCATTTTCCAAGGAGGAATTGATGTATGGCCATGCAAGGGGAAAAGGTAATTAACGGCACGTTCGGCGAGGTTTGGCTGGACGGTGAATATATTGCGGAGGTCAAAGGCCTGCAAGCCAAGGTCAGTATTGAAAAAGAGGATATTCCAGTCGCGGGCAAATACGCCACCGACAGCAAGTTTATGGGGTACAAGGGCACCGGCACCCTGCGCATGTACAAAACCAACTCCCGGATGATCGCCAAGCTCAGCGAGCTGATCAAAGCCGGCACCATCACCCGCTTCCAGATTATCTCGCAGGTGAAGGACCCCTCCGCTGCCGGAGCGGAGCGCATTATCATCAAGGACGCCAGCTTCGATGACATGACCCTCATCGACTGGGAGCTGCGAAAAAAACGGCGAGCTGGAGTGTCCGTTCACCTTCACCGATTGGGAGACCACGGATTTGGTGGGGAGTAACTAAGATAGGCGGTGGGGGCAGCGAGGAAGGCAGATAGCGGAAGGAGTTCTTCCGCTAATAGCTGCCGCCGCTTCTGCTCCTTCCATCCGCTATACGGCGGAGTTATCCAACATATCAACACCAAAAAAGGAGAACGAACCTATGAGTACATTGGATTTGCTGCTGGGCCTGGACCCGACCAAGCTGAAGCGCCCGGTGCGCCAGGTGGAGCTTACCCGTCTCAGCGAAGCGGCCGGGGAGAAGGTAGTGTTTACCATTCAGGCGCTAACCTTGTCCGAGGAAGAGGAAATCAGCGAAATTTGCGATAAGGGTGGTGTGAAGGACCCGGTAGCGGTGCGGATTTTTACCCTGCTAAAGGGGGTCACCACTCCCGACCTGAAGTCTCCCAAGCTCCTGGAGCGTTACGGCGTCGCCACCCCCAAGGAGCTGCTTGAATCCGGCAAGCTGCTGCAATCCGGGGAAATCGCCCATCTGTACAGCCAAATTTCTGAGCTGTCCGGCTACAGTGAGAACGCGGTGACCGAGCTAAAAAACGGATAGAGACGGACGGGGAGCTGGCGTTCCTCTATTATTGCTGGAGCCGCAAGGCGCTCCTTCCGTCACAGGTCTACACCATGCCCCCCGGTGAAAAGCTGCTGGGGCGGGCATTTTTCGAATACTAAATCATGGAGCGGGACCGGCTGATCCGCCAGCAGGCCTGGCCCACCGTACCGCTGATGTAAGGAGCTTGTATGTAAGGATCCGTAAGGAAAGGAGGGAACGCTTATGAAGCTCACCGCCGTGCTCAGCCTCACCGACAACTACACGGACACGCTGAAGCAGGCCATCAAAAAAACCCAGGAGTTCCGCGACGAAACGGTTAAAACGAAGAAGGCGTTGGAGGAGACCTTCGGGCAGAAGTATGAAATCAGCATGAACACCAAGGAAGCGGCTACTGACCTGAAAAAGGTACAGAAAAGCCTGAAGGATATGGATCACACCAACCTGTTTGTTTCCCTTCAGCTCAAGGAGCCCAAGGGCTCGGATTGGAAGGAGAAGCTGGTCAAAGCCGGAGCGAAGGTGGCTATGGGCATTTTTTCGGCTTTTATGAAGGTGGTCAAGCTGATGTTCCAGCCTCTTAAGCTTCTGAGCCATACCGCCGAGTTGGTGACTGCCTCCATCAAAGGCGCAGCCGCTATGGAACGCAATGTTCTCAGTGTCGAGCATCTGATTGCTGCCAACAACAAGGGCTTGCCTGCGGAAGCCGTCAAAAAACGCGCAGCCGATTATATGAAAACCTACCGCAGCTCTCCGGAGCTGGCCAGCTTCGATTCGGGGGAGGTCCAAAAGGCGGGTACCCGGGCTATTGGCATTGCCATGGGGGATACTGTCGAAGCCAATAATCTCTTGCGGCTTGCCGGGGATATGGCGGCTGTTACACCGGGGAAATCCCTTGAGGACGCACTGGACGCACTGGCCGAACTGAAAAAGGGTGAGGCTGATGCCATGGAGGATTTTGGCTTCCAGACTACAGAAAGCAAGATAAAGGCCGCCGGAAAAAACATGGGCAAGGTTACAAGCCGCAATGGAGTAGCGTTGGCCGATATGTTCGCAGGCGGAGGCAAAAAAGCGGGAGAATCCGCAGAGGGCCTTTGGAAATCCATCACCAATGCACTCAAGGACGGAATTGGAGACATGGGGCGGAAAACGCTGGATGCCTTAAAGCCGGAATTAAAGAATTGGGCTGTTTTTTTAAGAAGCGATGGTTTTCAAAAGATGTTAACGGCCGGCTCCGAATTATTGAGCGGGTTGGCCCAAGGGGTGGCCCAACGCTCCGAGCAGCTTCGAGGATGGCTGGAGAGCACATTTTTCAAGAATGAGGAATTCGGGAAGCTGGATCTAAAGGATAAAATCACGATAGTGTTGGATAAGATCAAGACTGGCTTTAATGATTGGTTCAGCAAGGAGGGCAAGGACATGATCACAAGTATTGGCGCTGAAGGAAGTGTATTTATGGCGGCAGTGACTTCGACCTTTTCGTCCATTGGCCTCAAAATGGTATTAAGCCTTGGCGACGGGATTACCCGGGGGATGGAGACAATTATCAAGGATCATCCCGTCCTTTCTGCCTTGGCATACGGTGTTGCAGGAGCGGGTATAGGCGCAATTTTGGGCCCAGGCGGTGCAGTTCTTGGGGCTGCTGCTGGAGCTGGAGCGAGCCTGCTTGAATCGCTGGTGCTGAATATGCTGGATTGGGGTTCTTCTAAATCATCCAAGTCAGCCAAGCAAAACACCAGCGTGGGGCCGGGAACTGGGCCAATGTCCACACCCGCGTCTGCTCAGAAGCCTCCGTCTGCTCCCAGCGTCATTTACAATCCCAAATCCATACAAATGCCTTACCTGCAACCCACTCCAGCCCCCGGACCGCCGCCTGCTCTTCCACTTTATTATAACCATGCTATCGGCCTTCCCCGTGTGCCGTATGACAACTATCCCGCTATGCTCCATCAGAACGAGCGGGCCCGCT
>JAEWAA010000488.1 GCA_023391955.1 Bacillota bacterium
CCCTTCGTCCCCTCCACGCGCCAGCTTTCGGAATAAATCCCCAAATACCGGGTTGCGGTAGATGTGATAGATATACCGGATGGGATGCCGGGTAGGGTCCTTGATCCAGCGGGCGTCATCGGATATACGGGGGCTGGGCACCAGATGGCTGAAGGTCCATTCGGGATTTACCAGCCAGGCGATTGTGGACATATCCCAGATGATCCGGGTATAGGCGAAATGGTCGTTGCTGGAGCTGCGGAAGGTTTCGAAGAGGTACTCTCCCACGGGACCCGTGGGCAGCACATAATCCCGCACCTCAGACAAGGAGGTATGAAGATGGGAGACCACCCCGCCGCAGGGCAGCAAAACCACCGGAGCCCCGCAGTCGAACACCACACGCGCCGCCCTGATGTCCTGGCTCAGATTAAACTCCCGGGTATGGGGCCAGGCGAAGGAATGCCCGCCCAGCCAAACAATAACGATGCGTTCCGCAATGGCCGGCTCCATAAGAATGGCCGAGGCTATGTTCGTTATACAACCGATAGCCACCACATACAGCGGATCCGCCGGATCGCTGGCCATGGCCCGTTCTACCAGATTACGCGCAGCATCACTTTCAACAAAGGCCCCCTCTTGAGGCAAATAAGCAGCAGACCCCCGGTATACCGGAACATCCTCCCTGCTCATCAGCTTGAGAATTTTCAAAATCTCCAAGTAGCTTTTTTCCATGCCGTCCGCTGGTCCGTCAGAATTCTTGTTATAAAAAGGAGCAGCATACAACGCCTCCACTTCAACACTCTCCGGTGATAGCAACGCATACACCAAAGCAAACTGGTCGTCGATTTCATTAAATGTGTCCGTATCCAGCACCATGCGCACTCTCCGGCCGGGATGCCGCAGCATCCGCACAAGCCGCTCTTCATTGATATCCGGGTAAAGGGACATACCGTATAACCTCCGTTACAAATGAAGGAGCCTGGACAATGGACTTTGCCACGGTCCGGCTCCCTTCAACATTTATTTGGTTACTCTTACATCATCCACGCTCATGGTCATATTGGTCGCCGTGCTGTTAGTAATAAACTGGATTCTGTCCAGGCTGCCCACTGCGGAATGAAAAGCTCCGCCGGACTGGACAAGCACACCGTCCATATAAATATCTGCCTGGCCGGTAGATGGATCCGCCACAATCTTCAGGTCATGCCAGGTACCGGCTGTATAACTCTGCAAGTTTAGATAAGAACCGCTGTTGCTTACCTGCAGCTTGCCGCTATTGGTGCGCAGGCGTATTGCCTCCGTTGCCCCTCCGAACAGCCGCACATAGAGATTGCTCTGAGCGCCAAATTTAATGCGGAATTCGGCTGTTACGGAAGTGGAGGTAGGCGCAAAGGAAGCCGACGCGGAGACAACTGTGGATGTACTGGTATCCTGCAGCCGTAAGCTTTTGTCAGCGGAGCTGGGATCCTCCGTAACTGCCACGGTGCCGCCCGCCGTGTTAATGGTCCAACCCGAAGGGGTCATACCTGTTGCCACACTGTCGAAGTTCTCGTTCACCAGTGTTTCCGGTCCTCCAGTCGGAGGCAGCGTGTCAACGGCGATAATCGGCCATTTGCCGGTATAATCCGTATTACGCTGGGCTAAATTAACGGCGCCAATAACAGCCTGGATATTTTGCCGGTTCTCAATAAAATTGGCGTACACGGGGAAGTCCGCATTGGAGGGCGCCAAGGGAATCGCCGTATTGTATTGCTCACTCCAGGTAACCCCAAGGTTGGTCGTTGCCGTGCTGACCAGCTGGGTATAATCATTGCTCAGGTACAGCACCTCGAAATCATCCGGCCCGGTCTTCGCCAAGTCACGGTAATTCCGCGTTCCTGTCTGAAGAGTCGAATAACTCCAGACACCAGATAACAGCTTGCCGAAGCGGACGGTCTGGCCTCCGGCATTCTCCTGCTCTCCGAAGGCTACAACCACAGTACCGTCGTCGGCCACGGCCACATCGGCCTGCTGCACCGGATGCCGCGTCCCGTAATCCGAACTGCTGGTAACCGGCAGCGCATCATATACAAGGCAATCGGCCAGCTCTGCGTTATCCACTTTCACACCCAAGTTGATCCCGGAAGCACTGTACATATTCCCGTCCGCCGTATCCAGATATGCCACGTACAGGTGGCGTGAGCTGTGATTATGTCCTCCAGGGCCGCCCGCCATGGACCAGGTCATGTAAATTTTGTCCCCATGGATATATACGCCGTTGGAATATACCTCATTGAACTTGTCCGCCGTTTTGCCGCTGTCGATGATGGACACCGGGGTTGACCATGTAGCGCCGCTATCTGTAGATTTGGTCATCCGGTAAGTGCGGTAGGGATAGCTTTGATTATCATTTTTGGAATACAGCAGGTACACGGTATTACCTACAACTGCCGGCATAGGATACGCCGTTTTGTCCGCATTAATCTGTGTTTTGGTCCAAACCCCGTCCATGGAATGGGCATTAGGAGCTTTTAACAGGTAAGCAGCAGTGGAGTGGTTAAAGATAATAATGCCCAGCTTGCCATCGGAAAGCAAAACCATGGTGCCATAGTCATGATAAGCATAGGTGCTGCTGTCATTCCAATCCGCAACCTTGACCGCCGGCTCCCACGAGGACGTCGAATGGTTGTACGCCTTCACATACACATCCATCTGCGGACCGCTGTAGTTGATAAAGGTTTTGTTGGAGACACTGTCGTACAACCCGGCTCCGAAGCTGCGGCGGGCATGGTACGCACCGTTCCCTTCAATTTGGGACATGCTCACCGCCGCAGCATAGCCAACATCCCCTGCCATAAACAACGCCGCCAGCACCGTTACCAGCAGCTTGCTCCAAAGCTTACCCTTCATCCACTCTTTCATCATCCATCCCAACCTTCCGAAATGATCTTCAGCAGGCTGCTCTCCCAGGGCGCGCATGCAAACATGCCCAGCTCCTCTGTCTCTATTACCCCTTAACAGCAGTTCCGGCGACACCCTGGATAATATACTTTTGCCCAGCGAAGAACACGATCAGCATGGGAATAATGGCAGCGGATGCGGCGGCCATCATCCCGTTGTAGTCGATGCTGTTTTCCTGGATGAAATTCTGCAGTCCCAGCGGAATGGTATACAAATCATTATCAATCAGAAACACCAGCGCATTCTCGTAATCATTCCAATGCCACGAAAAATCAATAATCGAAAATGTGGCCAGCACCGGCTTGGAGAGCGGCAGGATCAGCCGGGCAAAGATACGGAAGTGCCCTGCCCCGTCCATCATGGCGGACTCTGATATTTCCATCGGGATTTTCAGAAAAAACTGCCGCATCATAAACACCCCGAAGATGGAGAACAAACCGGGCAGAATCAACGCCAAGTGGGTGTTATAGATGCCAGCCCAATCGAACATCAGAAACTTGGCGACAAATAAAATCTGCGGCGGCACCATCATCATGGACAAATACAAGAGAAAGCAGGCATCCCGCCCCTTAAACTCAATCCGGGAAAACCCGTAAGCCGCCAGAGCGGACATCAGGACTGCCCCTACCGTAGAGATGAAGGCTACCTTCACCGAATTCAGGTAAAAGGGTAAAAATCCGCCGTTGGCCGTCCAGACCCGCACATGATGGTCGAAGATGAAGGTTTCCGGAATCCACCGGATGGGAAAATCGAAAACCTCCGACGGGCTTTTAAACGATGTGCTGATGGCCCACACAAAGGGAAGCACCATGAGCAGGCCGCAGAAGAGCAGGATACCGGTCAGGAGCAGCTTAAGCAGCAGGCGGAGCTGGTAATGTTTCATGTAGACTGTTCTCCCTCCCTTAATAATGAACCCATTTCTTCTGGACATGCCATTGCAGCATCGTAATGGACATCACGATCATAAACAGCACCCAGGATATGGCGGAGGCATAACCCATCTCGTAGTAGCTGAAGGCGGTTTTGTAAACGAACAGCGACAGAATGGTGGTGCTGTTGCCCGGCCCCCCTCCCGTGACGGCCTCAATGATTCCGAAGGTTTTGACCGTCGAAATGAAGCCTGTAATCATCAGCAGGAGTGTCGTAGGACTGACAAGGGGAAGAATAATCCGGAGAATGGTCTGCCATGGTTTGGCACCGTCCATTTTGGCCGCCTCCAAAAGCTCGGAGGGAATATCCTGCAGCGCCGCCAAGTAGATGATCATGAAGAAGCCGATAAGGTGCCAGCTCCAGATAATATCAATAGCATACATGGACGAGGTGGTGGTAGACAGCCAACCGGGCGGATTATCAATACCGATAGCCCCAAGAATTTCATTGATAGGTCCCATGCGTGGCTGGAACAGGACCATCCAGACAAAAGCAACCGCCACACCGCTGGTGATGTAGGGCAGGAAATACATGGCACGGAGTACACTTTTCAGAAACACACTCCGGTTTAACAGGATGGCAATCAGGAAAGCAAGCACCAGAGATACGGGAACAGAAGCCAGGAAGAGCACGGTGTTTTTCAGGGAAATAAAGAATAATTCATCATTAAACAGATGCTTGAAATTATCCAAGCCGATAAATTTCGGCGTTTTGCCGCTGGCAAACTTCCAATCCGAGAACATCAGCACAAAGGAGAATACGGTGGGAAACAGGAAGAAAATCAGGATGCCCAGCATGTTCGGCGCAATGAACAGATAACCTGTCATCCTTTGGCGTTTGGACCAATTCCACTTCACAGGGCTTCACTCCGCCTCCGTCTATTTTTTCTGTTGGATGAACGTATTGTGCCGTTCGATAAGTGTAGCTGTGCTTTTCTCCAGGGTATTGGCATTCAACAGATACTTCTCCATCTCTTCCTGGCGCATATCCATTACCGGCTGCTCGATCTTCCGGGTGAAGTAGGGAATATTGCCGAACAGCACCTTTTTCAGCGACTCGTGGTCGTACAGATTCTCAACACCCTTCAACAGAAGCGAAATCACCTTATCCAAATTCACATCCTTGGATACCGGAATTCTTCCGCCGGGAACCATGTACAGAATGCCCTCATCCGTATAC
>JAEWAA010000519.1 GCA_023391955.1 Bacillota bacterium
GATAAAATGGTATTTGCTGAAGCCGGCCAGGGCAGCCAGGTCGTCCAATTGGAGGGTTTCCGCACAATGGGAGTTGATGTAATCGCAAACCTCCAGAAACTTTTCCATATATTCATGCTGCTTGCGGCTGGTGGTATTGGGAAAGCGGTTCTCCCCCTTCAGGAAGTGCCGGCCCAGCGTAACGAAGAATTGGATCAGGAAGGAATAAGCCGCTGCCTCCTTGAGAAGCGTATTGCTGAAATATTCCTCCATAATGTCCAGCAAAAGCGGCTTGAGCACGCTGTGTAGCCCTTCATCCGTATCCTTGCGGACAACGGTGCAGGGGCGGAGCAGATGCAGGCTGGAGGCAAAGCCATTCAGCATATGAAGCTGGGTGCTGTCAAACTGCAGAATGATCCGGTTGCCGTGGGGAGGAGCAAACAGCTGGTGCAGCTCCCCGGGGGGAATCACCAGAATGTCGCCGGGCTGCAGGATATGCTCGGTGCCGTTCACAACGGCTTTATACCAATTCTCCAGCGGCATAATAATCTCTGCGGCAGTATGCCAATGGACCGGATAATCCTCGGCCTGCTCGTTCAGATACAAGCGGATGCCGAAGCGCTCCTCATAGGACACGGTTTCATGGGTGCCGTGGAGAATTTCAATCATGCGTACATACATCCTTTCAAAGGTGAAATAAAATAGCAATTTTTGATTAATGGATCGCAACAATCAAGGAGAAACCACACCTGGAAAGGCTATAATAAAGGTGTAGCAAGTAAAATTTAAGGGCTTACATGAAATGTGTAACCGTATTCATTATTTTCATATGCCATTAAATCCCTTATTTTTACGAAACTAGCCATATGTCTATTGTAGCATATATTGCTGTCTTCAGCATGACAAAGAGAGAGGATGTGGATTTGGATGGTGGAGCTGGTCAAGAACGCAACCAAATTGAAGGAGTACCGGGAACGGGCTGAAGCGCTGGTCGGCCGGATGACTCTGGAGGAAAAGGTTTATCAAATGCTGCATACGGCGCCGGCTATTGAGCGCCTTGAGGTTAAATCTTATAATTGGTGGAATGAAGGCTTGCATGGAGTGGCCAGAGCAGGTGTGGCAACGGTATTCCCCCAGGCCATCGGGCTGGCGGCAACCTTTGACGAGGAATTGCTGGAGGAGGTGGCGGATGCCGTTTCCACGGAGGCGAGAGCCAAGTTCAACATGCAGCAGGAATTTGATGATACCGACATTTATAAAGGACTGACGTTCTGGGCCCCCAACGTGAATATTTTCCGCGATCCCCGCTGGGGCCGGGGCCATGAAACCTACGGCGAGGACCCGCATCTTACCTCCCGGCTGGCTGTCCGGTTTATCCGGGGGCTGCAGGGCCAGGATGAACAATATATGAAGGTGGCCGCTTGCGCCAAACATTTCGCCGTCCATTCAGGACCCGAGGATATCCGCCATCAATTCGACGCAGTGGTATCCGAGCAGGATCTGTACGAAACCTATCTGCCGGCTTTCCGCACCTGTGTACAGGAAGCCAAGGTGGAAGCGGTTATGGGAGCCTATAACCGCACCAACGGCGAACCGTGCTGCGGCAGTGAGCTTCTGTTGAAGAAGATTCTGCGGGACACCTGGCAATTTGAAGGCCATGTGGTATCCGACTGCTGGGCCATCCGGGATTTCCATGAGCACCACAAGGTGACGGAAACCCCCATCGAATCCGTTGCGCTTGCTGTGAAAAACGGCTGTGATCTGAACTGCGGCAACATCTTCGTTTATCTGTTGGAAGCGGTTAAAGACGGGCTGGTGACGGAGGAGCAGATTGACCAGGCGGTGATCCGGCTGTTCACCACAAGGATGAAGCTGGGGCTGTTCGAGGAACAGGAGAAGGTGCCATACTCCACCATCCGGTACGATCAGGTTGATTCGGATGCCATGCGCGAGCTGAACCGCAAGGCTGCCCGGGAATGTCTGGTGCTCTTGAAGAATGAGAACCAGCTGCTGCCTCTTGATAAAAAAGCCATCCGCACCATCGGCGTCATCGGGCCCAATGCCGATAACCGCCGGGCTCTGGTAGGCAATTATGAAGGCACCGCCTCCCGTTACATTACGGTGGTGGAAGGAATCCAGGACTATGTAGGCGAGGATGTCCGGGTGTTCTATTCGGAGGGCTGCCATTTATATAAGAACCGGATGAGCGGATTGGGAAGGGAAAATGACCGGATTTCCGAGGTAAAGGGCGTTTGCAAGGAAAGCGACGTGATTGTCGTATGCCTGGGACTGGATTCCGGCCTGGAGGGTGAGGAAGGGGACCAAGGCAATCAGTTTGCCAGTGGTGACAAGCCGAACCTGAAGCTGCCGGGGCTGCAAAGCGAAGTGCTGAAAACCGCTTACGAAAGCGGCAAGCCGGTGATTCTGGTGCTGCTGTCGGGCAGTGCGCTGGCAGTGGATTGGGCGGATGCCCATGTGCCTGCTGTTATCCAGGGCTGGTATCCGGGTTCCCAGGGCGGCAAAGCCATCGCCGAGGCCATCTTTGGGGAATTCTCTCCGGAAGGCAAGCTTCCGGTTACCTTCTACAAGGAAGATGACCAGCTGCCGGAATTTACGGATTACTCCATGAAGAACCGCACGTACCGCTATATGGAGTCCGAGCCTTTGTATCCCTTCGGGTACGGCTTATCCTATACCGATTTCCATCTGGACGGAGTGAAAGCGGATACGTCCCGCATTACCGAATCTGGCATACAAGTAACGGTGAAATTGCGCAATATGGGCAGCATGGAAGGCGGAGAGGTGGTCCAGCTGTATGTGAAGGCGGATCGTGACCATACGCCGAACCCGCAATTAAAGGCCTTCCGCAAGGTCCGGCTCCAGCCGGGAGACGAGCAGGAGATTACCCTGCAGCTGCCCTTGGAGGCATTCAGCTTATGCGATGAGGCAGGGGTCCGCCGGGTGTTGAAGGGAAGCTACACGATCTACGCCGGCACCTCCCAGCCTGACGAAAGAAGCCGGTTTCTCACCGGCAAAACCCCGCAGGCAATCGCAGTAACGGCAGACGGGGATTATGAGATCAGCGAAAGAGGTGAAATCGGGAATGGCACATTCTCAGGCGTGGCTGTGTTACCGGACGGTCAGTGAACCCGGTTTCCGCCAGTATCTGACGGGAGTATATGCGCAAGAAGAGGATGCTGTTCTGGACAGCGGCATCCGGGAGCTGCAGCTGGCAGCCCAAGGGATGTTCGGAGTGGAGCTGCCCCGGGCGGAATCCCCGGAGGTTGCCGGCATCCGGCTCCAGGTGAATCCTGAATTAGAGGCGGAGGCCTACCGGATCTATCCCGGTGAAGCCGCCTATATCATAGAAGGCGGGAGCTCTGCCGGTGTACTGTACGGCATCTTCCAGCTCCTCCGCCGGCTGCAGGCGGAGGTTCCCGTCCAAGATATCCGGGAGAGCCAAACTCCGGATAACCCCTTGCGCATGCTGAACCATTGGGACAACATGGACGGCAGCATCGAGCGGGGCTACTCCGGGAAATCGTTCTTTTTTCAGAATGACGAAATATTGGTCAATGACCGGACCCGGGATTACGCCCGTCTGGCTGCATCCGTTGGCATCAACGGAGTGGTGATCAACAACGTCAACGTGAAGCATGCAGCCACCAGCCTGATTACCGGCCGGTATTTCGATAAGCTTCGCAGCCTGCAGGATATTTTTGCCGGATACGGGATCCGGCTTTTCCTGAGCCTGAACTTCGCCGCTCCGCTGGAGCTGGGCAGCCTGGATACGTCTGACCCGCTGGATGCCGGTGTGGTCGGCTGGTGGCAGGAGAAGCTGCAGGAGGTGTACGAGGCTTTGCCCGGACTAGGCGGCTTCCTCATCAAGGCGGATTCCGAAGGGCGCCCCGGCCCCTTCACCTATGGCAGAACCCATGCCGACGGAGCCAATATGCTGGCGGATATCATTAAGCCGTGGGGCGGACTGACCATCTGGCGCTGCTTCGTATACAACTGCAAGCAGGATTGGCGGGACCGCAAAACAGACCGGGCGCGGGCCGGCTATGACCACTTCCAGCCTTTGGACGGCGCTTTTCACGATAATGTCATTCTTCAAATCAAGAACGGCCCCATGGATTTCCAAGTACGGGAGCCGGTTTCCCCTCTGTTCGGGGGACTTGAGGCCACCAACCAGATGCTGGAGGTGCAGATTGCCCAGGAATATACCGGGCAGCAGCGGCATGTGTGCTATCTGATCCCCATGTTCCGTGAGGTGCTGGATTTCAAAACCCACTGTGCTCCGGAAAAAGACACGGTAAGGGATATTGCCAGCGGCAAAACCCACGGGCGTACCAACTGCGGCATGGCGGCCGTGGCCAATACGGGAGATGATTCCAACTGGACCGGCCATGATC
>JAEWAA010000600.1 GCA_023391955.1 Bacillota bacterium
AACGGGTACAGGGCCAAGCAGGATTTTCTGAATGGAAAAATCGGCATTTATCTGGATCAGTTCAATGTCCCGTTCGCCTTCTATACAGATTTCTATCTGCCTCTCAAAAAAAATGTGCCGGATGCTCAAATTGATGTTATTCCGTATCCGGTCACGCCGGTAGGGCAATTCAATCCCATCTTCGTCAACCCGATCCAGATGACCGCAGTGGTCAATGCCCAAACCCAAAATCCGGAGGCAGTGATGAAATATGTGGACTTTGCCTCATCGGAGGAATTTATGAAGACCATGTATTTCGGCATCGAGGGAATCCACAGACAAACGCAGTCCGGCGGCTGCCCCAAGATAACGGATATGGATAAATTGCGCAAGGAGTTTAATTTCGGTGCCGGGGATTTCGGCATGCTGACCTCTCCGACTCTTTCGGGAGCTTGTTATTACAGCAAGGAGAAGCTGGACGACAAAGAGCCGCTGCAGCGGTATGTGAAAGGGATGTTCGAGCGGAACTCGGACTATGTGAACTTCGATCTGGAGGTGGCCGGTCCCACTCATGCAGAGCAGCTGCCGCAGCCTCCCCAGGAGATCCAGGCCATCCTGGACCAAACCAGCAGACATGTGAGTGTTGACGGGGATATCTGGATGAAGGCTATTTTGACTCCGAATTTTTCAACCCTTGAAGCCCGCCGGGAGGCGGAGGAGATGTGGAAGCAAGCCGGCGGGAGCCATGTGGATGAGTGGTACCGCAGCTACTATGCCAATAACAGAGGCGATTTGATTATGACGGAGGATATCTACCAGATATTCAGGGAACAGCGGGCCTTCCAGAAAAAAAACCGTGCGGGTGCGGGCTAAACCGGGCAATGCCTGGTTTGGCCTGTTTTTTTGGATTCGCAGCTAGGATGACAGCAGGCATTGACAGTGGTTTAGACCGCCTTTATAATTGACTTAAAATTAAGTCAAACAATAAACCGGAAGGGAGCGGCCTATGTCACCACGGAAAAAAGAGCAGAATGAGCAGGTGCGCCAGGCGCGGAAGCAGGAAATTCTGGATGCGGCTTTAAGCGTGTATGTGCGCCTGGGGTATAACGGCACGGATATGGATATTGTGGCTGCAGAGGCCGGATTGGCCAAGGGGCTGATGTATTATTACTTCAAAACCAAGCGGGAGCTGTTCCGGGCCATGTTCGAGGAGGTTATGGAGAAGGCCATGGCGTTTCATCACCGGTTTGCTGCGGAATGCGATGGACTCGGTCCGGTAGAATGGCTGGCTGCGTATACCTGGCGGATGTTCGGACTGGCGGGGAGTGATCCCCGGGTGATCCAGTTTTCCATGCGGCTGCCCTTCGACGCACATGCGGTATTCGGCCCTGACCAGTGGCAGGAGGGGATGAAACGGTCCGCCGTTCATCTGGAGGCGATTGCCGCTGCCATCGGCAAAGGTGTGGAGCAGGGGGAAATCCGCCGGGTTGATCCGGTGTTTGCCGCCAACTGCTTCTGGACGGTCTATGTGGCCAATCTGTTCCAGTTTACCCGGATGATTGGCGCGGAGGCTGCGGGCCAGCAAGCCCCCTCCCAGCGTGAGGACAGCAGTATGGCGGAAGCGGCCGGAGAGGTAGCAGCCTTTTGCTTCGGTGGGCTGGGAGTGCCGGAGGAGCGGTGGAGGCCGGCTTTGAGCCGGGCGATAGAGTCTATGGGAGCCGAAAGGGGCGCGGCAGAGGAATGAAGATATTTAAATCGGAAGCGGGCCGGCAGCAGGTATGGGAATCTTATGACCAACTGTTGAAGCAATGGGGTGTGGAGGTGGAGGAATCGGACCTGGAGACCTCCTTCGGGAGCACCCATATTATCCGGGCGGGCAGCCGCGACCTGCCTTCATTGCTTTTATTTCACGGCGTCGGGGACAACTCTGCTCTGATGTGGGTGTACAATGCCCGGGAGCTGGCGGAGCACTTTCATCTCATTGCCGTGGACACCATCGGGGGCCCGGGCAAAAGCCGCCCCAATGAACGCTATAAGAGGCAGGGAATGGACCACAAGCTCTGGTTCGGGGAGCTGCTGGACGGTCTGGGAGTGGAGCAGGCTTATGCCGCCGGTGTTTCCATGGGATGTCTTCTGGTGCAGATTTTGCTGGTTGCATGGCCGGACAGAATCAAGGGGATCGTCGGAATGGCCGGGCTTCCTTCGCTGCAGAGTGTGAAGAGCAATCCTCTCCGCTCCATGACCGTATTTTTACCGGAGGCGTTGTTTCCCACGGAGAAGAATATCCGGAAACTGCTATTGAAGCTGTCCGGCTCCAACGCTTCTGTATTTACGGAGAATGAGCTGATCATGCGCCACTACGGCCAGCTTCTCCGCCACTTCAACAAAATGGCCATGACCAAACATCCGCAGAAGCGGTTCACGGCGGAGGAGGGCGCTATTTTCACCGACAGGGCTGTGTTCCTGGTGGGGGATAAGGATAAGATCGCTTATTTTCCAGGCTGCGGGCAGGTTTTGGAGGCGCTGGGGATTCCCCACGAAATTCTGCCGGATACGGGGCATGGGATTAATCATGAGCAGGCGGATTGGGTCAATCAGAGCATCATTAAAAATTTGCGACATTTTGGAGCAAAAATTGTTTCGCAATGATACATATTGTGTTAGAATTAAATAGACAGTTATGCTGCGATACCCGCTGCACCGAAGACGGATGAAATGTCGGAGAAGGCCCTCAAACCGGCTTTGCCGGTTTCGAGGCTTCCATAACACATCCGGCCTGAGGCTAGGACCATGTTATTTCAGGGTAGCAGCTTCTTCTTTGGCATATGGAATATTTCTGTTCCGTGTGCCTTTTTTTGTACATAAATGCATATTGTTGTTACTATTAGAAAGGAGTGAATACTAGCTTGAGACAGAAACGAAAATCAGAACGAATCAGCCGGGTTTCCTTAACGATGATCTGCATGATGCTGCTCCAGATGCTGCTGCAGCCCTTCTCCGGCTTCAGCTTTGCGGAGGCGGCGGAGCCTATTGAGGGCTTCAGTATGTTCAAAACGGCGGATAAAACGGAGGTCCAGGTTGGCGAGGAGTTTTATTACACCATCTCCTTCCAGGCCGACAGCCCCACCGCCGTAGGCAAGGATATCAAGATTGAGGATGTTCTGCCGCCCGAGCTCCAGCTGATTACACCGCCCCCCGGCTGGACCACCAACGGGCAGACGCTTACGACCTACGTGGGCCCCAGCTATTCCTTCCGGCTGGAATCCGGCTCCAGTGCCGTCCACCAGTTTAAGGTGAAGGTGCGGCCTACGGGCAAGGCCTCCCCGGTAACGGCAGTTAACACAGTGGTGGCCACGGATTTAAGCGAGCCGGGACACCGTACGGAAGCAAGCGCATCCGTTGTTATCAAGGCGGATCCCAACCCTTCCACCCCAACACCCACCCCGTCTCCTACCCCTGTGGAGGCAACCTACAGCCGGTGGGAAACCTTCAAAACCCAGTTTACAGGCTATGATCCTTCCGTTCCGATTATCGGCGGACCCGTTACATATAAGGTGGGAATCAAAGGTACGGCAGGCACCAATGGCTCCGGCACCCTGAATGATATCCAGCTGGTGGACCAATTGCCCTGGACTCTGCCGCCGGATGTAAAGGTCACCTTTCCCAATGCGGCTCCCGGAGGCAGCACCCGTGTGTACGATGAAGCAGCCAACACGGTGACGTGGAGTGTATACAGCTTAAACGCGGGCCAGACCTTCGAGGATACGATTCAGGTGAATTTCCCGGAATATTACGGCTATGCGGTGTATTCCCCTGTTGATCAGGTTAACACCGTGACCCTGGCCACCTACAGTGTTACCGGAAACGGTACGGTTGGCGGCACCACCAGCTCGGTTACGGCCAAATTCGGCCCTCCGGTAGCGGCGGCTCCTTCCCTGTCCAAATCTGTGCAATACGATTTCCGCTATCCCGGCCAATGGCAGTCTTACACCATCAGCGGTATTGCCAATGTGGTGGAGAATGCCAACAGCGCCTTGACCGATGTGGTGCTGGTGGACCGTGTGCCTGCGGAAATGGATTTGACCTCCGTTACAGTGCCTGCAGGCTTGAGCACACTTGAATTCGAAACCAGTGCGGCACCCGGGGTATGGAAGCCTGCCACAGGCGTCAATCCTAACGGTCCGGCGAGGGCCATCTCTATCGGCAGCGGTGTGGGCAGCCCCATCCGCTTGACGGGAGATGAATATCTCACCGGCTTGAAGTGGACCTTCGCCAAGCTGGAGGCAGGTAAAACCATTGCGCCTATCACTCTGGAGGGCAAGGTTCGGGAACGTAATCCCAGAACCTCGGCGCCCATTGTCCACGGCACAACGGTGACGAACCATGCTTTGCTGGATTATAAGCTGCTGGATCCGGTGAACCCCGGAACAGTGCTGCAAGGTGAACAAAAAACCGCCAGCGCCAGCTTCAAGATTAACGAGCCCAAACCTTGGCTGACAGTTGACAAAACTTTTGCCACCAATATGACTTACGGGCCTCTGAATCACGTGCCTTTTACTATTAAGGTAGGCAATGATCTGAAGGCCACCGGCCCTTATCATAATCCGGTTATCTATGATGTGTTACCTGCAGAATTCGACTATTACACCGACCCGCTGATTGCCGATCCGGCAGCTGCCCTGGCCCAATCCTACAAGCTGGTAGGCGCCCCGGCAGGGCTGGCGAAGCCCAAGCTGGAGATTCTGCCTCCCGCTTCTGCATCTTCCGCTTATGCGGGCAGAACCCTTGTGAAGTGGTATTGGGATGAACCGGTAAAGCTGAACCCGGGCGAAAGCTTCCAGCTGACCTATACGGCCAAGGTTAAAGCCGGCACCGAGCAGAACAGCGCGGGGTATGCCAATAATGTCTTTATTACCACAGCCCAACCGGCTACATTCTGGTATAACGGCGATCCCGACCTGGATGGTCCGGTGCAGGGCGGTCCGAATGACCGGGAGCGTTGGGAGCAGGTGCACGGAGCCATCGCCAATCCCAATCTGCCCTCCGCCAGCAATTACGGATTTTATGTGCATGACCAGGCACTGGTTCCGATTGTGAAGGTGGCGCTGGTTCAGTCCACCAAGTGGAACAGGGGAGATCTGGATCCGGTATTTGTGGCCAGCGACAGCCCCTCCTATGTGGGAGCCCCTGCTGTACCAGTGCTTCCCGTGGATACGCCGGTAACGCCGCCCTATACGGAGTTCCCGCGCTACAGCGTGAGCTTCGAGGGAGGCACAGCCGACTACAAGGTGGTCATCCGCAACAGCGGCAACACCCGTCTGGGCAAAATCGATGTGCTGGATATTCTTCCCTATGTGGGCGACGCGGCACTTCGGGTATCGGGTACGGGACTTAGCCCCCGCGGCTCCCAATGGCGGCCCAATCTGGCAGAGGTGCCCCCCTCCGGGATGAAGACCTTTACGTCATCTGCGGCCACCGGAAGCAAAACGGTTCAGTTCAATCTGAATACCTTCTACAGCAAATCCACGGACCAGGATAAGGTGGTCAATTTCACCAACGCCTCCGGCGGCAAAACCGGCTGGGTTCCTCAAGCTGATTTTACCAGCAGCGATTTGTCGGAT
This sequence comes from Bacillota bacterium, assembly GCA_023391955.1. GTDB lineage: Bacteria > Bacillota > Bacilli > Paenibacillales > NBRC-103111 > Paenibacillus_AR. The sequence goes on from JAEWAA010000600.1 coordinate 5,601, forward strand.
ATCCGGTCCCTGTATTTCGAGATCAGCAACATTACCGGCAGCGACGGCGGTCCGGGCTTGAAGGCCGGCGATTACAT
>JAEWAA010000026.1 GCA_023391955.1 Bacillota bacterium
AGGCTCCCCTCCCTGCCAGGCAAATGAGGCCTGGCCGTTGGACCGGGCCATAAATTGGCTAATAAACCGCTCCAAAAGCGCGGAGTCGATACGGTTCACCGTCCCCGGCTTGCCGCCGCAGGTGCTGTAATAGCAATAATCGCAAGCCAGGTTGCACGCCTCCGAGACGGTCTTCCACATGACACCGATGTCCTTGGTTTGAAGCTCAGCGGCACAATTGCCGGCCATTGCGGATTCCTCCTTTATCAGGGAGTCATATAGACGATTTCCTACATGGTGCTTCCTCCCATTCTATCACCCTACCGTTGTAATCCGGAACAGAAAATATTTATAGCTGTGACTCGCAGCAAAGCAGCAAAACAAAAAACCGCCAGAACTCACTGGCGGGTACTACCACACTGTCACGCACACTAGACACGGAGCATCCAATGGGGCTGTTAGCAAGAGCTAACGGCGGCAGGAGACGCTATTTGCCTCCAAAGAGGGGTTTCCAGATTCTAACGGCGGTGAGAGACGCTATTTCTCACAAAATGGGTTCTTTTGACCAAAATGCCCATCAATAAGAGCGCTCACCGCCGTTAGAACTGGAGAGGACCAAAATCAGGCATAATAACGGCTCCTGCTTCCGTTAGAACCCCGTCTCTCCCCTCTACCCCTTCACCGCTGTGCCCGACAGCCCCTGGATAATGAACCGCTGCCCGGCCAGGAACACCAGCAGCATAGGCAGAATTCCCGCCGAAGCCGCAGCCATCATGCCGTTGTAGTCCACATTGTACTCCAGCACGAAGTTTTGCAGACCCAGAGGCACAGTGTACAGCCTGCGGTCCGTGAGGAACACCAGCGCATTCTCGAAGTCGTTCCAGTTCCAGGAGAAGTCCAGAATGGCCAGCGTCGCCAAGGCCGGTTTAGCCAGAGGCAGCATCAGCCGGAAGAAAATGCGCCCGTGTCCCGCCCCGTCAATAAAAGCCGACTCGGTAATTTCCTTGGGGATGCCCATGAAGAACTGCCGCAGCATAAACACGCCGAAGATTGTGAACAGGCCCGGCAGAATCAGCGCCCAATGGGTGTTGTAGATGCCCATCCAATCGAACATGATAAACTTGGGCACAAACAGCACCTGGGGCGGGATCATCATCATGGACAGGTACAGCAAGAACAGCGCGTCGCGTCCTTTGAATTCGATCCGGGAAAACCCGTAGGCTGCCAAGGCCGACAGGAAGGTGGCCCCCACGGTATTGATGGAAGCGATCTTAAGCGAATTCAGATAATACGTGCCGAAGCTGTTAGCGCCGGTCCACACCTTGATATGATGCTTCAGCTCCAGCGTAGAGGGCAGCCAGCGGCTGTAATCGAACACCTCGTTGGGTGTTTTGAAGGAGGTGCTGATCATCCACAGGAAAGGGAGCACCATGCCCAGGCCCAGGATGCTCAGAAGCAGCGTAAACACCAGTTTTTTGGCCAAAGAAGCCTGCATTGTCATGAACTCATCCCTCCTAATAGTGAACCCATTTTTTTTGGCCGTACCACTGGACAAGCGTAATCAGGAGCACGAAGGCGAACAGCATCCAGGAGATGGCGGAGGCATAGCCCATTTCGTAATAGCTGAAGGCGGTTTTATAGATGAACAGGGACATCACAGTGGTACTGCTGCCGGGTCCCCCTCCGGTGATGGCCTGGATAATGCCGAAGGATTTAATGGCGCCGATCAGTCCGGTGATGAGCAAAAGAAAGGTGGTAGGGCTGACCAGAGGCCAGATGATCCGGCGGATCAGGGTCCAGGTGCGGGCCCCGTCCATCCGGGCCGCTTCCATCAGCTCAGGCGAGATTTCCTGGAGAGCCGCCATGTAGATGATCATGTTGTAGCCCAGAGTGGCCCACACGGCGATGATGTTCAGCGCCAGCATGGCCGTATCCGTGGAGGCGAACCAGCCCGGCGGATTTGCCATTCCCAATGCCCGCAGCACCCCGTTGATGGGACCCTGGCTGGGCTGGAACAGCAGCATCCAGACGAAGCCTACGGCTACCCCGCTGGTGATATAGGGCATGAAGTACATGGAGCGCAGCATACTTTTCAAATAAACGCTCCGGTTCAGCGCCACTGCCACCAGGAAGGCCCCGATCAGGGAAACCGGCACCGCCGCCAGATAAAGCAGCGTATTCTTGATGGCAATGATGAACTTCTCGTCCTGGAACAAACGGGTGAAGTTGTCCAAGCCGATAAACCGGTAGTTGGGGTTGGCAAACTGATAATTGGTCATGGTCAAACCCAGGGAAAACACCGCCGGAATCAGAAAAAACACGATAATGCCCAGCATGTTCGGCAGGATAAACAGGTACCCCATTCTCTGCTGCCGCTTCATCCAATTTCCACCCATTTGGAAATTCCTCCATCCGTATCCGGTTTTTGAGTAAAGGAAAGGGAGGGTCCACCTGGGAACGCCCTCCCTAACGCGACAACCGGTTTATTTTTTGTTTTGTTTGAGGAAATCATTATGCCGCTTGGCCATGGTCTCCAGAGTGGTCTTCAGATCCTGCTTGCCCAGGAGGTACTTCTCGTGCTCCTCCTTGCGCAGATCGATGACCTGCTGTTCCAGGCTGGACACATAGGTGGGGAAGGTGCCGAACACAACCTTTTTCAGGGAATCCAGGTCATAGGTGCTGTCCACACCGTTCAAAAGGAGCTTGATGGCGTCATCGGCATTCACCGCCTTGGAGGAGGGAATCCGTCCCCCGGAGGCCATCGGCATCATTCCGCCGTCGGCGTACCACTTCAGGAACTTCCAGGCGGCTTCCTTGTTGGGGGATTTGGCATTGACGGATACCACGTCCCCAAGACCGGCCGGATATTTGAATTCATTGGCGTTTTTGCTCAGCTTCGGCACCGTGGCGAAGGCGATTTTGAAGCTGCGGGGATTGTCCTTGAGATTATTGGCGTTGCGGAAAATGTATTCCCCTGCGTACAGCATCCCTGTTTCGCCCTTCAGGAACATGGTGTCCGTGGGCATTTTGGAGGTCATTTGCTCCCCGTAGGCAGGCATGGTTTTGGCCTTTTGCATCTCGTAGGCCACCTCATACCCCTTGGCGGCCAGCGGATTGTTCAGGTTGGAGGTGCCGTCCGGCTTCACAAAACCAAGAGCCGCCGTACCGGAATCCACCTGCTCCATGTAGTTGGCCTCATGCTGGAGGAGCCCCCAGCGTTTGTCGGTTTTGAGCTTGGCGGCATACTCCTTCATGTCGTCCCAGGTCCAGTCCAGAGCCGGTACGGCAAGTCCCGCTGCATCCAATGCATCCTTGTTCAGCCAAACGAAGGACATATTCTTCTTGGTGGGAATGCCGTAATATTTGCCGTTAATCTGCCACAGCTTGGCGTCCGGACCCATTTTATCATCCACGTTATAGTCGGTGTAAGCGCTTAAATCTAACGCCAGCCCGGCATCCTTGCGCTTCTGCAGGCGGGAGTAGGAATAGTTGACGAACAGGTCCGCATCCTGGCCGGTCATGAGGGCCGTATCCAGCTTTAAATTTCCCGCATCATCATTGACGAAGCGCTCATAGGTCACCTGGATATCCGGATTTTGCTTGTTCCAGGCC
>JAEWAA010000050.1 GCA_023391955.1 Bacillota bacterium
GCAGTGCGCGGGGAAATCCGGTTCGAAAATGTGTGGTTTGCCTATACCGGTGAGGACTGGGTGCTGAAGGATGTGAGCTTCACCATTGCCCCTGGCCAAACGGTAGCATTTGTGGGAGCCACCGGGGCGGGCAAAAGTTCTATTATTCAGCTCATCAACCGCTTCTATGATATTCAGAAGGGCTCCATCAAGCTGGATGGTGTAGATATCCGGGAGATTCCCGTGGCGGATCTCCGCCGGACCATCAGCGTGGTGCAGCAGGATGTGTTCCTGTTCACGGGAGATATTGCCCATAATATCCGCCTGAATAATGAGAGCATCACCGACCAGCAGGTCCGGGAAGCGGCCGCCATGGTGAACATGGACGAATGGATCTCCAGGCTGCCCCAAGGGTATGGCACCATGCTGGGCGAACGGGGGGTTACCCTTTCCCTAGGTGAGCGCCAGCTGCTGTCCTTCGCCAGATCCATCGCCTTCCGGCCGCAAATTCTGATCCTGGACGAAGCGACCTCCAATATTGATACGGAGACGGAGCTGGCGGTGCAGGATGCGTTGTACACCATCTCCAAGGGCCGCACCACACTCATCGTCGCTCACCGGTTGTCCACCATCCAGCATGCGGACCAGATTATTGTCATGCACAAGGGCAAGGTCCGGGAGAAGGGCAACCACTTCGAGCTGTTGGCGAAGCAGGGGTATTATTACCGCCTGTATGAGCTGCAGTACAAGGACCGAGGAGCCGAAGCAGCGACTGCTGCTGCGGGAGAGCGGTAAGCTGCAGCAGGAAGAGGTAAGAGCTTGCTGCGGGGAAGCTTAGAAGCAGAGAACATCATAGGCGTGAAGGCATCCTCCTTGTGGGGGATGTCTTTTTTGATGAGTCGTCAGCACGCCGAGCAGTCTATCGTTGTTACACTACCGTCGTCCCTCCGCCAGCATACTAGTCTTCCGCCAGCCCATATCGCCCACCGTCGGCTTTAACGGAACTATAAAGCGCTTAGGAGCAAAATTTGGGGTGTGCGGAAATGTAACGGAACTTAGCGACTCTTAGAGGTCAAAATTGACTCAGTTGGCGCCGGTTTAGCTCTGTAAGAGCTTCTCAGTTCCGTTAAAATTCCGGAAAGCCCGTTTTCGGCGTTTAACAGTCGCTCCGTTCCGTTACACCCTGCCAGCAACCTGCAAAAGTGGATGTTTCCAGAAGAATTCAACCCACTGAAGGTTTGGAGCGAAAATAACTGCACTTTTGCAGGATGGGAGAGTAAAATAGGCTCTGCAGCCAGAATTAACAGACATTACCGGCATGCGGAAACTGGAACGTCATATGCTTGCCCGGCAGCGGCATCAGGCGATTCTGGAGAAGCTTCCAATAATACAATGCGAATATAAGGATGTGGATCACCGATGTCATTCTCCCTATTCCTGGTTATATGCTCCGGATTGGCCCATGCGGTATGGAATTTGTTCACCAAAAGCAGCTCGGATAAAGCAGTATTTTTGTGGTGCATCTTTATGCCGTCGACGATCCTGCTGCTGCCGGTACTGGCCGGTGAGATGAGCCGGGCGGACCTCTCTCCCGCTGTGCTGGGGATGCTTGTCTGCTCTGCCGCTTTGCAGGCCTTTTATGCCTGGCTGTTATCACATACGTACAGGCGGGGAGACCTGTCCCAGGTGTACCCGGTGATGCGGGGAACCCCCACTCTCCTGATCCCGCTGGCGGGGGTTTTTTTCATGGGGGAGCGTCTCACTCTATGGGGATGGCTGGGGATTGTACTGATGCTGGCAGGTTTTGCGGTAATGGGAAAAGGCAGCCGCCATTCAGATGCAGCCCGCGGACCGGAAACCTCCGGCACTTCCTCTATCTGGACACATCCGGTCGTCATGGCGTTGGGTGTGGGGTTGACCATCACTTGTTACACTCTGATGGATAAATGGAATTTGCAGCATCTTTCGCCGGTTGCGCTTCTCGAGGTGACGAATATCGGCTTTGTGCTGGGGCTGACACCTGCGGTAATGCGGCAAGGGCGGCAGATGAAGCGGATTTTGGCCTCCGGATGGGACAGGATTCTTCCGGGCGCGATCCTCTCCCCGGGTTCCTATCTGCTGTTTCTCTTCGCCATCCGTGAAGCTGAAGTGGCGCCGCTGGCCCCTTTGCGGGAGATCGGCATTGTGTTCGGCACGGTGCTGGGATTAGCTTTGTTGAAGGAGAGCTTTCCAGCCAGGCGGCTAACCGCCTCGGCTATTGTCCTGTCGGGCATCCTGCTGATCGCTTTTCTGGGCAGCTGAGGATATCTTTTCAAACCCGCCCCATTTTGCTACAATGACTTTAGAAGAGTGTAGAACATACATACGTATCATCAGGACGCCGAAGGGTGTCCTTTTTTCCTCAAAGGAGACAAGGAGGCAACAAATTGGCAACCAAAAAGAAAATTCCCGGGCCGTCGGCTCCGACGCTGCCGTCAGTGCTCACCAAAGCGGAGGAGGGGTTCCCTGATCCGGAGGATGGGCAGCTGGTGGAAACCGCTGAATTTGCGGATATGGAGCTGAGGCATTGGGAGGCCCGCAAGGTAAGGTTTGACGGGGTCCTGTTCCGCAATGTGTCCTTCAGCGGAGCGGTCTTGCAAAATGCCGAGTTCCTGGACGTGGTGTTTGAAAACTGCGATTTATCCAATACGAATTTTCAGGAGGGGGCGCTTCACCGTGTTTCCTTCCGCAATTGCAAGCTGTTGGGCACCAATTTTACCGATTCGGTCTGGCGGGATGTGACGGCAGAGGAGTGCAATATGGGCTATGCCGTTCTCCGTTTTAATGACTGGCGGCATGTGCAGCTCAAGAACAGCTCCATGGCTCATGCGGACTGTTACCACTCCTCGTGGCAGCATACCCAACTGGAGGGGATGAAGCTTGAGCAGACAGTTCTGTCGGGAACCAGCCTTTCGGGCATTGACCTGAGCAACTGCGATTTCCTGTCCTTATCGGCCGAGCCGGAGGATCTGAGGGGCTGTGTAATTGATGCGTCCCAAGCGGGATTATTGGCTCCGCTCTTCGGCCTCATTATAAAGGACTAGCTAGCAAAAACGGGCCCTCCGGATATCCGGAAAGCCCGTTATTTTTTCTGATATTCGGATATGCTTACCGCGGCTGCGCCGGAGCCTGGGTTTGGCCGGGCTGAAGCGGATAATAATAGTTTAACGGCTCGTCGAAGGTGATGTAATCCAGATTCACCATCAGGAGCAGGAAACGCATACCGGTTTGCGGGTCACTGATGATGATGTGGTCCCGGCCGGCAGCTTCCAGCTTGCCCTTGAAGATCTTCGCATTCCATTCCCGGTTGTTTTCGTAGGTCATGTACAAGGTTGCCACTTTACCGAGATTCAGCCGCAGGATATTTTCAATGTAGGATTGCTCAAGCGGCAGTTGACCGGGAACAAGGCTGCCCGGTGCGGCTGCTGTGGGTGCACCCGGGATTACGGAGCCGGAAGCGGGATACAACGGGGGAGTTGCTGCTGCTTGGGCCTGCATGGCACCCGGATACGGATAAGGGGTGGGCTTGCCGTAAGGATAGTTCATCATTGTACTTACAAACCTCCTTTAATGGATAAAAGTGTGAATAACTGCAGCTACCTGTAAACTGCCGGGCAGTTCTCAGCTGTTGGGGAAAAGAAGCAATGGGCTTTGTACCTGCCTGTGTTCGGCTGATTGTACCACTGGGCCGGACAGCCTCCGGAAGGCCGGAAGAACCATAGCGAATTGGAGGCCGGATGCTGCTGCTCCCCTCTGATAACCCGCTCGGCCAGCCGGATGTCCCGGTCACGGGCTTTTTGGTAAAAGTATCCCTTGACCGTTGCTTCAAACCCGCCCGGGCGCTGGAAGACCATCTGCTGCAAATCCCGGATATTCTTGAAATCCAGGCAGTTGGCCAGAACCCGGTTGACACCAACATTGCCCACCATCAGCATTCCCAGCTCGCCTTCGCCCTCGGCCTCCGCACGCATGAGTCTGGCCAGGAGCTTGGTCTGCTCCGAGTTTGTTTTGATAACTGCCATGCTGTCACTCCTTCCGCCGCAAAAAACCAGCCTCTTGTTCAATCTATGCGCATGCCCCGCAGGAACATTCATGGGGGACAAACCCGAAGCGCAGGAAACTTGAAAAAAAGAGCAGAACTGGACCTGTGCCAGGACAATTGCCTGGACTTGGTTGGTCCGTTTAGTTGTCAAAGGGTCGGAGCATTGCTATTATAATCATTATAATGAAAGACAAAAGGGAGGAAGTTGCTTCGTGGAACAAGCTGCGATAGAGAAGCAAGACCGCTATGACTCCGCAACAGCAGAGGCTTCCAATGCCGGCGGTACTGCGGCGCGCAAGCTAAGTTGGCGGGATTTCGTACAAGTTACCAAACCCGGCATTCTGATGTCGAATTTGATTACCACCTTCGGGGGCTTCTGGATTGCATCCAAGCTGGAGGTGGACTGGCTCTTGATGCTCTGGACCTTGGTGGGAACGGCCTTGGTTATGGCAGCCGGATGTGTGCTGAATAATTATCTGGACCGGGACATGGATGCCAAGATGGAGCGCACCAAGGACAGAGGGCTTCCCGCCGGTGTTATGATGCCGAAGGTGGTTCTGGTTTATGGCATTGTCTTAGCTGTGGCCGGGTTGAATATCTTGGGCTTTCTGGTCAATCCTCTGACGGCCTGGTTGGGTTTTCTCGGGTTTTTCGTTTATGTGTGGGTGTATACCGCCTGGCTGAAGCGGACCTCTGTCTGGAGCACCGCCGTCGGGGCTATCTCCGGTGCGGTACCTCCGGTTATCGGATACACTGCTGTGATGGGCGTAATCGATGAAGGCGCACTGATCCTGTTTCTGATTCTGCTTCTGTGGCAGCCCCCCCATTTCTGGGCGCTGGGCATCCGCAGGAAAGAGGAATACCGTGCTGCCGGGTATCCGCTTTTGCCGGTAGTAAAAGGCAACCGCCGCACCAAAATCAGCATGATGCGGTACGTCATCCCGCTGGTCCCGGTTTCGCTGCTCCTTTATACGTACGATTATGTGGGCCTGATCTACCTGGTTTCTTCCCTGATCCTGGGATTGGGGTGGGTAGTGTTATGCGCCCGCGGCTTTAGAGCTAAGGACGATATCCAATGGTCTAAAGGAGTATTTGTTTATTCCATTAATTACTTGACCATTCTCTTTATCATTATGGTGATTGATACGGTAGCCAAATAAACGCGAATAAGGAGGGACCCGTGAAAGGGATTCCCTCCTTTATTTATGAAAAGACATGGACGGATCGAGTCCATTTGGTGTATTTTTAATAGGAAATCCTCCCTTGCTTGAAGGCAGAAAGGTTGTTACCCCATGTTTTTGTGGCATATTTTATCGCATAACGTGATTCCCCTGTGTTTGATGATCAGCCTCGGCGCGTTGATGGAACGCAAATTTAAGCTGGATATCCGCACCTTCTCGAAGCTGATTTTTTACCTGTTCACTCCAGTCATGCTGTTCAAGATGCTGTATGAATCCCGGCTGTCTGCAGGAATTCTCCTCCAGATCGTAGGCTTCATCATCTTCTTTCTCCTGGTGCTGTATGCCATCGTGGACGGTGTCGCCCGGCTTAGAGGTTTAAGCGGCGGGATGAGAAGCGCTATGCGCAACAGCGTGCTTTTTTACAATAGCGCCAATTACGCCATTCCCTTGAACCAGCTGGTCTTCGCCGGCAATCCCTTTACCATGTCGGTTCAATTGATTGTGATGGTTTTCCAGAGTGTGCTGCCCCATACCTATGGCGTTTATGCCGTGAATGCCCATAAAAGCAACACCAGAGAAATTATGAAAACCATTCTGGGCATGCCTGCCATCTATGTGATTCCGGTGGCCTTGATTATGAACGGTTTTCAGATCCCGGTGCCCAAGCCGATATATGAGCCCATTACTTACATCTCCAATGGGTATGTGGCCTTGTCCTTGCTGACATTGGGGGTTCAATTGGCTCAGATGCACTGGAGGATCGACCAGCTTTGGGATGTGCTGATTTCCAATGGTCTGCGGCTGATAGCCGGTCCGCTGATCGGCTTTGGCATTGTGATGGCCATGGGGCTGGAGGGGCTTCTGGCTCAGGCGCTGGTTTTGTCCTGTGCTGTACCTACTTCCCTGTCCAGTGTCCTGCTCTCTGTAGAATTCGACAATGAACCCGAATTTGCCGGACAGGCGGTTTTTGCTTCCACCGTCTTCAGCATTGTCACTGTCACCATCGTGATCTACTGCCTCCGTTTTATTCCTTAAAGTGACTCTGCAGGCGGATAAAGGATGTAGTCCTCCAGCCCAGCCTTTTCTAATTGCTGGATCAGATATTCGTCCGGGGTGCCTTCCACTCCGGCGTATCCCCTTCGCGTATAAATCTGCACCGCATCGGAGAACTCCTCGTTGACCAGCCAGCGGATTTTTTTGCCGGAGCTGTCATTGTCCGCGAAAATGTAGACCTCCCGGCCCGCGGCGCGTTTGCACAGCTCGGCCAGCTTCTCGGAGCTGGGGGTTCCGAAAGTGCACAGAATCAGCACCTCATCGTTCAGAAGCCGTCTGAGACGGCTCTTGTCGTTTTTTCCTTCTACAATAATAACGGGTCCCATAGCAGCTTCTCCTGTCCGCATAATCATGAATACTCCGTCCACTCAGTATACCCGGGTAGGGTCATCTTACCACCCGAGCCGGCTTTTGTCGCGGAAACCGGACTTAAGCGCAGAGACGGTGGACATGCTAAACGGGGAGTGTCAACGGCAGCATATGGATGCAGTTTTTGGGGTGTTAGATCAAGTATGTATAAGTTTTAATGAAATAGTCAACAAAAATCAACGAAAATTTATAATTATATGATAAGATATTGGCGAGGTGAAGGAAATGACGAACATAACTAAGGAAACGAATACACGAAACTGGACTATGCCGGAAATCGAACTTCCGAATATACCGTCCAACAGCTTTACCATTACTGATTTTGGTGCGGTTGGAGACGGAGTAACTGACAACACCGAGGCTTTCCGCAAAGCGATTGCCGCTTGTACGGAAGCCGGCGGCGGTAAGGTTATTATCCCAGCAGGCTTGTGGCTGACTGGCCCGATCATTTTGGCGAGCCGCCTGGAGCTTCATGCCCAAGCCGGTGCGACTATCATGTTCAGCACCAATTTTGACGACTATCCGCTGATTCTCTCCACTTACGAGGGCTGGGAAACAGTACGCTGCACCTCGCCTTTGGACGGGGAAGGGCTTGAGGATATTGCGATTACCGGACCGGGCGTATTCGACGGCGGCGGGGACGCATGGCGTTATGTGAAGAAGTGGAAGCTGACCGAGCTTCAATGGAATAAGCTGACCAAAACCGGTGTGGTGGATGGAGACAGCTGGTGGCCGACCGAGCAAGGGTTGAACGGCGCCAAGCTGGTTGACCGTCTGATCAGTGAAGGCGTGAAGGATCCCAAGGCATTCGAGCCGGCCAGAGATTATCTGCGTCCGAATCTGCTCAGCCTGCGCCGCTGCAAGCGTCTTTTGCTGGACGGGCCTACCTTCCAGAATTCCCCGGCGTGGAACGTGCATCCTTGGGCGTCCGAGCATGTTACACTGCGCAATCTGACCATCCGCAACCCGTGGTACGGCCAAAACGGCGACGGCTTGGATCTGGAATCCTGCCGTTACGCCTTGGTTGAAAATTGTACCTTTGACGTTGGGGACGACGCCATCTGCATGAAGTCCGGCAAGGACAAGGAAGGCCGGGAAAGAGGCATCCCCAGCGAATATATCATTATCCGCAACTGTATTGTGTACCATGGCCACGGCGGCTTCGTAGTCGGCAGCGAAATGTCCGGCGGCGTACGCTGCGTGGAGGTTACCGACTGTACGTTTATGGGAACTGACATCGGCATCCGCTTCAAGACCGCCCGCGGCCGCGGCGGTGTGGTAGAGGATATTCTGATGAAGAACATCCGGATGATTAACATCGACGGCGAAGCCATCTCCTTCTCCATGTTCTATGAAGGCAAGGAAGGCTCCGGCACCCTGTCCGAGGACAAACATCCGATTACCGATGAAACTCCGGTCTTCCGCAATCTGCACATGGAAGACATCGTCTGCACCGGCGCAGAAGTAGCGTTCCTGATCAAGGGCCTGGTGGAAGTGCCGATGGAGGGTCTGACTCTGACCCGCTACAAGGCGATTGCCGACAGAGGTGTGGAATGCACCAATGCAACCAATCTGGCTCTGACTGACGTGGACATCCAAGTCAAGGAAGGCCCGATGGTTAAGCTGCATCAATGTAACGATGTCCGCATTACCCGGATGAGCGGCTGCGGCTCCAAGTCGGATGACCGCTTCCTGGTGGCCACCGGCAACCGTACGGACAGCATTGTCCTGGATGGCCTGGCAACCTGCGACTCCCACAGAAAGATTGAAGCGCTGAACGGCGCCGAAGGCAAGGTTCAAGTGAAGTAATGGTTGTTCATAAAAAGCTCCGTTGTCTCCCGAGAGGGGACAGCCGGAGCTTTTTTGTTTTTTCGGCAAAAACAAGCAGGAATTTCCTTTCTATCTGTCGAAATATCTGGTCATCAAATACATACATCATAAGGTGACGACAGGTGACGACAACATTATGAATGCGATTATTTATTTGCTTTTGGGAACCGTGGATATTTTTCTTTTAATGACGCTGATTTTCAAGGTGTTCCGGTGGCCGCTGCGGCAGTATGCCCGGGAAACCCTGATTATTGCGTTTTTGTGTTCGCTGGAATCGTATCTATCGAGAATTGTATTAGGAGTGCCCGAGATTGATCTGATCCTTCAGAACATCATTATTTTGGTATTGATGAGGGTTCTGCTGAAGGTCAATTTTTATTATGCCCTGACGTTATCGGTGATCGGCTCGTTCCTTTATTCCGAGATTGCTTACATCACCTATAACCTGTTTGCCCTGTTCCACATCGAGCTTGATTTCTCCACCCCAACGTCTGCAGGCGTATATTTTATGCAAATTTCCGTTCAAGTGCTTGCCGCCTTGGCAGCTTTCCTGCTGTACAAGTTCAACCTGGGCTTTTCCTTTGTTTCCGTTCCGCCTCACGACAGCAAAAGAAGATTCACTTCCAAGGAAAAAATGAATCTGATTATCAGCTGCGTGGCAGTGGTATGCATCTTTTTTACCGTGTATGTGGCCATTAATTATGGTACCTTCGGCATCAATGCCATCATGGTGCTTGAGTTTGTCGCCTTGCTGTTTTTGCTGTATATTGCCCGGAAACAGGATGGCATATGACGGACCCCATCGATTATGTGGCCTTCAAAACTGCGGGTTGGATCAAACGGTCCAACCCGGAGGAGACGGATGACCTGGAAAGGATGGGTCCCACCCTCAGCATTCTGTTTAATAACCTGCTGACAACCGGCTTTATCCTGCTGCTTGGCTATACGACGGATTCCTTATTTTCCACCGCGGTGATGCTGGCGACCTTCGCCATTTGCAGAATGATGCTCAAGGGCTGTCATCTGAAATCCATGACTTTATGCACTCTGGCTACATCCCTGTTTGTCTTCGCAGTCTCCGCCATTCCTATAAGCCCCCTGTGGATGATCATCCTCACTCCGCTTTTCATTCTTGTGTTATTCTTACGCTCCAGCGCATCTGTTCCGGTGAAACTGATATTCGGAATGATGATGACTCTAAACATGATCCTGCTATATCCTCCCCTTTTTTTGGGTTTTGCGGCGCAATGCCTGACATTATTTCCACAAAGGAGGTGAGATGCATGAAGAGAGCTGTTGCCAAGTATGCATCCTTAGTGCTGCGTGTGTTAGCGTCCATTTTTACGACTACCGATAAATACCCTCTTGGTGACAAACCTATACCCCCGAAGGCAGGAAAGAAATAGCCGCTTATGTTGGATCTGAATATTCCCTGTACAACACTGACACACCTGGACGCTGTCATTTCGTTGAACAAGGTGCTATACATATCTTTGGCTTATCAGAAGAAGGTCCCCAAAATCATTATGCAAACTGCGGAAGATGAATATATCTCTAAAATTACGGGTTCGCTTGAATCGCTGGAAATTCTGTTTGCCCCATTTGGTTTTATACGCGTGGACAGCGGCGTAATGGTTAACATCAACCATTTCAGCCATTTTGAAAAGGATGGGTACAGCCAGCTCTTTTGCTTCGCCGGCTCCACCAAGAAGGTTGTTTGCTCCCGTGCCGGATATGCAAAGGTAAAACATGCAATCGAAAACACCACCTGAAATGGCCCTCTGCACATTTTAGGTGGTGTTTATCATATGTTGATAAATTTGTCAATAACAGAATTCCATATCGAATTCTGTTATATCGTGGGTTCCAAAATCTATGATATAGTTATTGCGAAAGTACGCAAAATAGTTGCATGGCATTGCATGATTGTGCAAAGAGAGGAGAGATTGTGATGCATAGCGTCGTGATAATCGATGATCACCCGCTTATGGCAAACGCCACAAAAGAGCTGCTGGAGCAGGAGCTGGATGTGAAGGTGGATGCTTTAGCCCGAAACGGAGAACAGGGTCTGGAGATCATCGCTGCATCACAACCGGATCTGATTCTAATGGATTATAAACTTCCCGACATGACGGGAAGAGATGTGGCCGAGCGGGTCTCAAACTGCTGGCCTTCCGTGAAAGTCGTGATCTTTAGCTCCATTGATGTGTCTTCCATGGTCCCTGAATTACTGATGGCCAAGGTGGACGGCATCCTGTCCAAGGAAAATTCCCAGCATACCATCGTTCATGCCGTATCCAGCGTGCTTGACGGCTTCGCCGTAATTCCCCGGGCCTCCGATTGGCAGGCCGGACTGCTGGGCCAGGAGGAAATGGTGGATGTGGAGCTAAGCGATAACGAAGTAGCCCTGATGCGATACATTCTAAGTGGATATACCATCGAGCAAATCGCCGAACAGATCCATATGAGCAAACGCTCCGTGGATAACTGGATCCGCAAGATGTACGAAAAAATGGGTGTCAAAGGCAGAACCCAAGCCCTTGAGATTTTCCTGAAAAGCAAATATTATATGAAGCATTAGATAGCAGCTCCAGAGCTGAATTATCCATTCAGCTTCTTTTTATTTTGCGAGGCGATGGTGACCAGAGCCACATAAATCGGCTGCAAATTAAACTTCTTGCCGAACTCGAATTTATAAGCGGCGGTTTTGGCATCATTGGCTTTGTAGTAAGGGGACGTGATGTAATGGATGGTCAGCTCACTGTCATCGAACCCGGTTCCCGCTGTTTCCATCGTCACTTCGAAGATGGAATCCAGCTCAATGGAAGCCACCCGCGTTTTTTTGCCGGTTACGCCTTGATGGTCCACCAGAATTATCCGTTCATCCGTCATGAGAAACGAGTCCCGGACCAGCTTAAAGCCTGTCCGGATTTGTTCATTCTCCATCAGATACATGCCATATTGCTTCTTCAAATCTTCAATAGAAACCTCTGAGAAATTCCCTAACAACCCGCCTAATAGTCCTGCCATTCGAATCACTCCCCGGTTTTGTCGTATTCACCCCTGTATTCGACAAATAGGGAATAATTTCCTGCTGTTGTGTGAAAGAGAAATATTAAAATGGAGATCGTCACCTTTGATCGCAGAATTTTGGGATATTCCAATACTGTTTATGGTATACTGTGGGTAGAATGTAAAGAAGCCGGGACGGCCATCCCGACTTCCGCACAACAACATTGCATGGTGTACCCTCCGAATGGTACGCAGAGAAGTAACCAGCTCAGGCCGTGAACCTGCAGGGCTGGTTACTTTCTTTTATCGATGTATGTCAGGAGCCGGATACCCCGGCTCTTTTTTTTCTCTTGTGCGTCCTCTAATCCAGTAGAAGGCGTCAATGGAAAAGGGCTGCCTGAAAAGTCAAATTCGATGAATAAATATTCGACAAGATACACTCCTCCCGGAAAAGGCTGTCTTGGAAGCTTCAAACACGTTTTGCCCGCTTTTTATGATTCGATTTTAAAGGTAAAAAAGCGGCCAAAAAACTCGCCCTCAAGCCACCCTTTTCCTCCCGGTCCTTTCAGTCGAATATTAATTCACCTTGACGGACTTTCTGGACACCCATTTCATGGATGCGGAAGTAAAGAGGCTTGGGGTTTGGCAGCATTATCTGGTCAATGAGCTGCAGGCGGCTTCCGGTCCTCCTGCAAATAAGTAAACCGAGAATTCCCCGTTAGCTTATGGCTGGCGTGGGATTTTTACTATTTTATGAAATTCACCATTGGAAAGTAAAAATTACATAATATACCTGAAATTGTTTGGACTATATCATTCCTTATATGTAAAATAATAACCATTCCAGAAAAAAAGGGAGAGATATTTTTGAAAAAAATTATTGTAATGATGGCGGTCTTATTAATGGCGTTACCTTTTTTATTGGTTTCGGCAGTCCAGGCGGAGGAAAACCCATGGTCAGGTAGTATCATTCAACCGGAAATGGTTATGCAGGATGGTAAACAAGCAATCGAAGCAACAGATGGCGATCCCGCAACATTCTTTTTAACAAATGGGAATGAGCTAGTTTTAGCTGATTTTATTGATGCTCATTATGTCGATAAGGTGAGAGTTTTATGTGACTATAATCAACCCATGGGGCTCAACAGAGTTAGGTTGTACGGTTTTGATGAGGTCGGGAATTACAGTATGATTGGAATTCTTAATTTTGATGGTACAAATTATGTGGATTTCTCCGTCAACAAAAAAGTTAAAAAGCTTTCAATAGGTTTCGATTATACTATTCCAGCTCGTGTTTACGAAATTGCAGTTTTTGGTGACCCTTTGCCTACATTAACACCACCCAAAATGGATGTTGTGGTTGCTGAAGAAAAAGTTAATGTCGGCCAAGAATTTACATCTAACATCGTTCTGAAGAATACAACTAACATCTATGCTGAAGATTTTACGATTCAATATGATTATGTACACTTGGAATACCTTGGGTTCGAAGAAGTACCCGGATACAAAGTCTACAACACACCAACTGATAGTAAAGGTACACTTCGGTTTGTTGTGGCAAGCCAAGGAGCATCCTATGGAATAAACGCTGAGACAACCTTCCTAAAGCTCAAATTTAAAGCCAAGGCTGTCGGGATAGCAAAAGTGGATGCAACGAAAGCCAGAATTGCTGATACAACAGCTGAATTTGATTTGGAAGAAGCAAATTGCCTGGAAGACACCGTTATTATTGAAAATCAGGATGTAAACATGTCGGGGGAGTACACATTGCTTGACCTTGCTATTGACGCAGCTCACTTTGGCGAACTGGGTTCAACAGTAGACCCCACTAAGTATGTAGCCAACCAAGTTGGAGACGATACAATCCGGGATGAAGACCTTGTTTTCATTGTATCTCAAATGTTGGCCAATACTAATTATGCACCTAACAATAAATAATGAGGTATCAAAATAATAAAACAACAACCCCGCGGCAAGGAGCTTGCGGGAGTTGTTGTGAGTTCAGGAAAAGTTTCCTTAGCATTAGTCCTCGCTGGCTTCTGGCTGGCGGGGTTTTTTTGCGTTCTTTCTATTGTTTCTATAATTGGAATAAGCAACATTAAAAAGACCGTCCTCCCGGCCCTCCAAACGAATATTCCAAATTCCGTCCCCAATCCGTCCCCAACTGTTGATTTTGCCCCCAAAAGTAGAAATTCAAAAAAGAAAAAAGCCTTGATATACAAGGCTTTTTCGGTAAGCGGGTGAAGGGAATCGAACCCTCGCCTCAAGCTTGGGAAGCTGGCGTTCTGCCATTGAACTACACCCGCATGAAATGGGGAACAGTTGTTATAATAGCATATACTAGGGGAAATGTGCAACGGTTTCATTTGAAAAAAATAAGGGGGTTGATGCTGCGGCTTCAAGCAGGGGGCGCTTCGCCTACCAGCTTGCGGAAAAAATTGTTATAATGACTCTCCAGAAGGGTAAAATCAAGGAGACTTGTTACATAGAAGAATGCTTTTGGAGGAGGGTTGCCTATGGCCGCCAACAATCAGGAAAAAATTTATTTGCTTCCGCAAACCATAGGCTATTACCAGCAGGAATTAACCCGGCTGCTGGAGTTTGAGCGGTACCGGGAAACCATGGAGATGCTGCAGTTTCTCCTAAGCTGCGACACCTCGGACCTGAAGGCCCGGGATGAATGGCAATCGCTTCTGGAGTGGATGCAGACGATGATCCCGGAACTGCATATGCCTCCGCCTCCGGAGGGCCAGGAGCAGGATCTGTCGGAGGACGAATTGTTTTACATACATATGAAGGAAAAGGCGGAACGCGAGCCGGAGTATGTGGAGAAGCTCCTGGCGGTATTCGAACGGCCGGATTCCTGGGACAAGCAAGTGCTGGCGCTGGAGCAGCTCCGTTATCTGCAGCATCCCCGGCTTCGGGATGTGCTGCGTAAGTGGCTGGAAAGCCAGCCCCTGCCGCCAATTCTTCAATTCCGGACGCTGCAGATTCTGAAGGCCCGGGGAGAGAGCGGCTCCATCAAAATTAAACGCGGCGGCAAATTGTATATGGTGGATATCTCCGATGTGCCCGCGGGCAGTGACGATTACCCGAGGGCTTTGAAGGAAATTTTCCAACGGGTAATCCGTTCGGACATGAACAGCGGTTTTCCGCTGGAGGCTTTTGCTGAGGAAACCTGGTCGGAGTTTGTGGCTTATGCCTTCGGTACGCCGGTTTATATCGAAATTCTGGCGGAGAAGCCGGAAGCCCGGGATGCGTGGGCGGCAGCCTTCCATTATATGCTGCTGCTGACCTCCCAGGGCAGTGCACCCATGGAAGAAATCAAGGATATTTATGGGATAACGGAAGCCTTGGAAGCCAGATGGGAGCGTGCGCTGCGGGTTTTCCGGGACTTCGCCAAGGCGGTTTTTCCGTCTATTACCTAGCATCTGGCGGCTTATCCTTGAAATCAAAAAGGTTTGTGATATAATAAAATGGTTATATTGTTAGGGAAATTTGCCAAAAGGGAATTTTGTTGGAGGGGAAAAGCATATCATGACAGCGAATTGGGAAAAAATAGAGAAGAACCTGGGGGTTCTTACTGTCGAGGTTGCGGCCGACCGCGTTGACGCAGCTTTGGATAAAGCATTTAAGAAAGTGGTAACCAAGGTTACCGTGCCTGGTTTCCGCAAGGGCAAAGTACCGCGCAGCATGTTCGAAAAGCGTTTCGGCGTAGAGAGCCTGTATCAGGATGCTCTTGATATTCTTCTCCCGGAAGCGTACATGGAAGCTGTTGCCGAAGCCGGCATTACTCCTGTTGACCGTCCGGAGATCGACATTCAGCAAGTAGGCAAGGGCCAAGAGCTGAAGTTCACCGCCAAGGTGACCGTGAAGCCGGAAGTTCAACTGGGCGAATATAAGGGCGTTGAAGTACCTGCCCAATCGCTGGAAGTAACGGAAGAAGATATCGAGAACGAACTGAAGCAGCTTCAACAGCGCCATGCTGAGCTGGTGGTTGTAGAAGAAGGCGCAGTTGAGAATGGCGATACTGTTGTGATCGACTTCGAAGGATTTGCTGATGGCGTACCGTTCGACGGCGGCAAAGCCGAGAAGTATTCCCTGGAAATCGGCTCCGGCAGCTTTATCCCCGGTTTCGAAGAGCAGCTGGTTGGTTTGGCTAAGGGCGAAGAGAAGGACATCGATGTAACCTTCCCGGAAAACTACCACTCCGAAGAGCTGAAGGGCAAGCCGGTTGTATTCAAAATTAAGCTGCATGACATCAAGCGCAAGAATCTTCCTGTATTGGATGATGAGTTCGCCAAGGATGTCAGCGAGTTCGATACCCTGGAAGAGTACAAGCAGGACATCTCCAAGCGCATTGCTGAGCGCAAGGAGCAATCCGGCAAGCGCGACCTGGAAAACGCCGTTGTGGAGAAGGTATCCGCTGCTGCTGAGGTAGAAATTCCGGAAGCCATGATCCGTGATGAAGTAGAGCGTATGCTCGGCGACTTCGAAAACCGCTTGAAAATGCAAGGCATGAACCTGGAAATGTACTTCCAATTCTCCGGTCAAGATGAAGAAGCTCTGAAGGAACAAATGCAGAGCGATGCTGAGAAGCGCGTGCTTCAATCCCTGGTTCTGGAAGCTGTTGCCCAAGCAGAAGGCATCGAAGCCTCCGACGAAGAGGTGGAAGAAGAGCTTTCCAACCTGGCCAAGCAATACCAGCGTGAAGTGGACGAGCTGCGTGCCATCCTGACTGCCAACGGCAACCTGGAATCCCTGAAGAGCGACCTGGTTACCCGCAAAACCGTGCAATATTTGGTGGACAATAGCAAGACCGAAGCGACTGTAGCGTAAACTTAAATTGAAGCACAGCAAGGCACGTTTCCATACGTGCCTTTTTGTTTCACTTTGTTGAAAAGGGTTTACCGGTTTTCGAATCCGAAAAAATGACATTGATTCGCAAACATGATACAATGGTTCAAAATAAGGGTATGTTTATGTAAAAGGGGTGGCCGAGATGACGATGATACCTATGGTAGTGG
>JAEWAA010000121.1 GCA_023391955.1 Bacillota bacterium
TGAACGGCTATGATCACGGACGGCAGTTGCTGCGCCGGGCGGGGCTGAATCTGGCCGAACGCACTTCCGGGAAGTATAAGGGGCAGATTAAACTGTCTAAACGCGGGGACAGCATGCTGCGCAAGTATTTGTACTGGGCGATGCTCACCTTGGTGAACCAGCATCCGGACTTCCGACAATGGCATGCCCAGAACCAGGCGAGGGGGATGAAAAAACAGGCGTCCCTTTTTAAGCTCATTGGCAAGCTCTGCCGGATCATCGTCGGTATGGTGAAACATGGCCAGTCCTATGAGTCCCCTGCGTGTGGAGGAGTGTCAGCCGCCTAAGTCGTACGTGTAAGCCCGCCATCGCCACTCGACAGTTGACTCATTCGCCAGGATTTCAACACATGCACACGAACCGAAGGCTGAGTTCCTCAGGGCCAGATGGACCCGTCAAGTAAACGTCATCGGTCTCCACCCCTTGGACAGGTATAACGAAGGAATGTCAGGGCTCGACTCGTAGAGACATGGGAGGGTGAACCACCAGGGAGAGTCTGGAGCGTGCAGGAAAATGCCTCTTTGCGAAGAACGCGACAGCGTGACTTCTGTTCCCGCCTGCCCGCATGTGGATACGAAGATAAAGGCGTCCCTTTGGCATCGGTTTCTGATCTGTTCAAGAAATTGAAATCCTGCGAATGAGTGAGCATTCGAGAGCTATCCCCTAATTATGAGGGACGGAACTCAGAGACGCTTAAACAGCGAAAATCGGAAGTTTCACGGGCTAACGGAACTCAGACGCCCTTAGCAGTTGTTTTTGGACTAACTAGTCACCTTTTACTGCTCTAACGGTTTCTCAGTTCCGTTACAAATTCAAAGCCCCCAAATTCCCACTCTAAGCGTCATATAGTTCCGTTACAGCCTCTACTTTCGCCCTCCTCTCTTCCACTAAGCAAACATCCCGCCTGGTACAACACCATCTCTCTCCCCGACAAGACGCGCAAGGCTACACGATTCCTCAGTCGGACGCCGAGCCTTGGCCCGGGCCTCGAAGATACTCCTCCGGAGTTTGGCCCGTCACATTCTTGAAGTCCTTAATAAAGTGGGCTTGGTCGTGGTAGCCTAAATCCATAGCCAGTCCCACCAGCTCACCATACGTGCCATTATCCAGCCGCTCGGCCGCATCTTGAATCCGGTACAGCCGAATAACCCATTTGGGACTGACCCCAATATACTGGTCAAACAAACGCTGTAATGTCCGCTTATTCATAGCCAAATGATCACAGAGCATATCCACCTTGGTCAACCCGCGGTCCTTGGCTATATGCTCGACCACCTCCCGCAAAAACTGGACCTGCGGGTCAGGTTCAGGCAACCGGCATAGGAGCTGCCGCTCCATTTCCTCCACCATTGCCTGCTCATCCTTCCAGCCAAGCACAGCTTCCTCCAGCTCTCTGCCGGATAACCCAAGCACCTCGGTTACCGGTATAGGCTGTCCCCGCAATCCGGATATCGATTTCCGGATAAAAGGATAAAAGCCTCCTGGATGGAACTTTACGCCGAACACACAGCCGGTTCCTTGCAGCCTATAGGAGAAGGTGGTAACACCCGGAGCGAAACAAGCCGTTTTGTCCCGCTCTACAACCAAGTTCACACATGGATTAGGCACCACCAGTTGGTCATACTTCTCTCCATCCACCAAATCCCAAGAGACTATCCAATAATGCTTAACGAAGGGTGCCAGTTTCACAGAAGGCTGGATACGGGTTAGACGGAACCGCTGCGCACCGTCCTTGGTATGCAGCACACCCAGTGCAGGTGTGGGAAAATCCTGGTGCATGAGGCATCCTCCTCTGAACAAAGGTAACTTCTCAAATCAAGCTGCTGCTATGCACAGCTTCCTTCCATGTGTCGCGTTTTTACAAGACTTGTCCGCTTCGGCATCATATAGTTAAGACAGCCCCTAACAAAAAGGAGGAAGCATGATGGGACATCAATATGATTTTTATATAGCAGCCACCCCGGAGCAGCTGTGGGAAATTCTCACGGGACCGGAGGGAGTACGCCAAATTTTCTTCGGTTGCGAGCTGCGCGGCACTTTCCAGCCTGGGGAGGAATTTTCTTATGTGGGTCCAGGCAATGACGGTCCCGAAACGGTCCACGTATATGGAACCTGGCTGGAGTGGGAGCCGCATCACAAATTCAGCTATATCGAACATCCCGGTCCTTCCTACGCTCCAAACCATGCCGAACTGGAATCCAGAGTCACCATCACCTTCGAACCAGCCGGCAGCTGTACCAAAATGAGACTGGTAAATGATCAGTTCACTCCTGGCCATCCGGCAATGGAACGGTCCGGAGAGAGCTGGTGGATGATCCTGAGCAACATCAAAACCTTGGCGGAAACCGGAAAAACACTAGACTTCGGCTGGTAACTTAAGGTCCTGCCGATTCATAGGAAAAACGAATGGCCGTACAGCTTTTGGTGTACGGCCATTCGGTGCTTAATTTGCTTTATAGGTGGTTCATCATTTCGATTGTTCTATACGCTAGCCGCGTTCTCTTCCGCTTCCTGCGGCTCTTCTTCCTCCAGTGCTTTCCGGGTCCGGGCCAAATCCCGTTCCAGAACGGGCTTCAGGTATTTGCCGGTATACGAGCCTTCCACAGCAGCAATATCCTCGGGTGTGCCGGTGGCCACAATCGTGCCGCCTCGGCTGCCCCCTTCCGGTCCCAGATCAATCAGGTAATCCGCTGTTTTGATCACGTCCAGATTATGCTCGATAACCAGCACCGAATCGCCGTTGTCCACCAGCCGGTGAAGTACGGTCAATAGACGGTCGATATCATCGGTATGCAAACCCGTTGTAGGCTCGTCCAGAATATAGATGGACTTGCCGGTGCTCCTGCGGTACAGCTCAGCCGCAAGCTTCACCCGTTGGGCTTCGCCGCCGGACAGGGTAGTGGCAGGCTGCCCCAGCTTCATATAACCCAGGCCTACATCCACGAGCGTCTGGATTTTGCGGTGGATCCGCGGGATGTTCTTAAAGAACTCGGCAGACGCCTCAATGGTCATTTCCAGCAGCTCAGCAATGCTCTTGCCCTTGTATTTGATCTCCAGCGTCTCCCGGTTGTAGCGCTGCCCCTTGCAGACCTCGCAGGGAACATAAACGTCCGGCAGAAAGTGCATTTCGATGCGGATGATTCCGTCCCCGCGGCAGGCTTCACAGCGCCCGCCCTTCACGTTAAAGCTGAACCGTCCCTTCTTGTATCCGCGGATCTTGGACTCCGAGGTAGCCGAGTAGACATCGCGGATATCATCGAACACACCCGTATAGGTGGCCGGGTTGGAGCGGGGAGTCCGCCCGATAGGAGATTGATCGATATCAATAACCTTCTCCACATGCTCCAGGCCGCTGATGGATTTGTATTCGCCGGGACGGGTTTTGGCGCCGTTCAAGTCACGGGCCAGCGTCTTATACAGAATCTCGTTCACCAATGTGGATTTGCCGCTGCCGGATACACCGGTCACACAGCCGAAAACCCCAAGGGGGAACTTGACGTTCACATTCTTCAGGTTGTTTTCCTTGGCGCCCTTTACCTCCAGCCACTTGCCGTTAGGCTTGCGCCGGGTCAGCGGCACCTTGATGAACTTCCGCCCGCTCAAATATTGGCCGGTCAAGGATGCTTCGTTATCCATCACCTCTTGGGGGGTACCCTGGGCGATAACCTGTCCGCCATGTATGCCTGCCCCCGGACCGATATCGATGATATAGTCGCAGGCCAGCATGGTGTCCTCATCATGCTCCACCACAATCAGGGTATTTCCCAGATCACGCATATGGTGGAGCGTCTGAATCAGCCGGTCATTGTCCCGCTGGTGCAGCCCGATGCTGGGTTCGTCCAGAATATACAGGACGCCCATCAGACTGGAGCCAATTTGGGTAGCCAGCCTGATCCGTTGGGCTTCGCCGCCGGAGAGAGAGCCTGCGGCGCGGCTCAAGGTCAGATAATCCAGGCCTACATTAACCAGAAAACCCAGCCTTGCCTTAACTTCCTTCAGAATCAAGTGGGCAATCGTCTCTTCCTTCTGCGTCAGAGGAAGCTGGTCGAAGAAACCCTGTGCTTCGCCGATGGACAGCGAGGTGACGTAGGAAATGTTCTGCGTGCCTACCGTAACCGCCAGAATCTCAGGCTTCAGGCGGTGCCCCTTACACTTGGCGCAAGGTTTAGAGCCCATAAACTGTTCGATAAACTCGCGGATGCCTTCGGAAGCCGTGTCCCGGTATCGGCGCTCCAGGTTAGGGACGATGCCCTCGAAGGGAACCATGGCGTCCTTGCGCTGACCAAAATCATTCTCATACTGGAACCGGATCCGCTCTCCGCCCGTTCCGTACATAATGATCTTCATTTGCTCGGAGGTAAGATCCCGTACCGGTACATCCATGGGAATGCCGTAATGACGGCAGGCGGAAGCCAGAAACTGGGGGTAGTAGGTGGAGGTGCTGCCAGCCCAAGCGGCAAACGCTCCATCCTCAATGGTTTTCACCTTGTCGGACACCAGAAGATCCGGGTCCACAATCATCTTCATGCCCAGACCGTCACATTCCGGACAAGCGCCGAAGGGGCTGTTGAAGGAGAACATCCGCGGGGATAATTCCTCCATGCTGAAGCCGCATTCGGGACAGGCCAGGTTCTGGCTGAATAGAAGCTCCTCATGCTCCATCACATCCACCAATACCCGGCCTTCACCCAGCTTAAGGGCGGTTTCGAGGGAATCGGCAAGACGG
Source organism: Bacillota bacterium (assembly GCA_023391955.1). Lineage (GTDB taxonomy): Bacteria > Bacillota > Bacilli > Paenibacillales > NBRC-103111 > Paenibacillus_AR. The sequence continues at coordinate 4,766 of JAEWAA010000121.1, forward strand.
GTTTGGACGTCATCCTTGACGACGATACGGTCCACCACAACCTCAATGCTGTGCTTCTTGTTCTTCTCCAGCTCGATTTTCTCCGAGAGCTCACGCAGCTCGCCGTTCACACGGACACGGACGAAGCCCTGCTTCCCGATGTCGGCCAGCAGCTTGGCATGTTCGCCCTTGCGTCCTGACACCACCGGTGCCAGAATCTGCAGCCGGGTGCGCTCCGGGTATTCCATCAAACGATCCACCATCTGCTCGACGGTCTGGGCCGTGATCTCCACACCATGCTCCGGACAATGAGGGCGGCCGATCCGCGCAAACAAAAGCCGCAGGTAGTCATAAATCTCCGTTACGGTACCGACCGTGGAACGGGGATTCCGGCTTGTGGTTTTCTGGTCGATGGAGATGGCCGGGGAGAGGCCTTCAATGGAGTCCACATCCGGCTTGTCCATTTGGCCGAGAAACTGCCGGGCGTAAGCGGACAGCGACTCCACATAGCGCCGCTGCCCTTCCGCATAGATGGTATCAAAAGCAAGAGACGACTTGCCAGAGCCGCTCAAACCCGTCAGCACCACAAACCGGTCCCGCGGGATGGTAACGTCGATATTCTTCAAATTATGGGCGCGGGCGCCCTTCACAACTATGGATTCGCTTGCCACTTTCAGGCCTCCACCTTTCTCCTCAACCGTATTGGAGCGTAAGCCCCTCTCTAATCCTGCACCTTCAGCTCCATAATAGCGTCGCGCAGCTGCGCCGCCTTTTCGAACTGCAGGTTTTTGGCTGCATCCTTCATTTCCTTCTCCAGACGTTCGATGAGGCTCATCCGGTCCTTCTTGGACATCTTGGCACCCTTGACCTCCGCCAGATATTCGGTCTTGGATTCGGCGGCTTTGGTAGCCTCGATAACATCCCGCACCCGCTTCTGGATAGTCTGGGGCGTAATGCCGTTCTTGCGGTTATGTTCCTCCTGAATGGCGCGCCGCCGCTTCGTTTCGCTGATGGCCTTCTCCATGGAGTCGGTTATTTTGTCCCCGTACATGATGACCTTGCCGCCTGCATTCCGGGCCGCACGCCCGATGGTCTGGATCAGGGAGCGCTCCGCACGGAGGAACCCTTCCTTGTCCGCATCGAGAATGGTGACCAGGGATACCTCGGGCAGGTCAAGGCCCTCCCGCAGCAGGTTGATGCCTACCAGCACATGGAATACACCAAGACGCAGCTCCCGGAGAATCTGCATCCGCTCGATGGTTTTGATATCGGAGTGCAAATAGCGTACCTTAATGCCCAGTTCCTTCAGGTAGTCCGTCAGATCCTCGGACATCTTCTTGGTCAGAGTGGTGACCAGCACGCG
>JAEWAA010000129.1 GCA_023391955.1 Bacillota bacterium
CGCGGGAGGTTATCAAGTTAGTCGGCCGGTGCGGTTGGACAGATATCCGGACTCCAGAGCCGTTATTTGACCCCAACATGCACTTTGGCGGAAGTTACGGACACAGGATGCGTTATTGCTACACAAATCCGCTTAACCCGGCCTCTTTTTCCCAAATAACGGCTGCTGAGTCCGCGAAACTAGAAAAATGGCGGTTTTTCGACCAATATCGTCTTCTCTGTCCGGCAAACCAATACAGGGCTGTCCCGAAACCACGAGAGTGGTGTGGGATAGCTCTTCTTTTTGTCTGCTTTGGAGGAACGCTCAACTGCTGCCGTTTTCTTGCCGGTAAGCCTCCACGCAATCCCGGCATATACATGCCTTCCCGCGGCGCTCTGCCGGAACACGGTCCCGCAAGGCTTGAGGAATCCGGGCAGTCATACACCAGCAGCTGTATGGATCTTCTCCTGCGGTCACTGCGCACCCGTTAGCCTGCCCGCAGAGAGGGCACCAGCCATCGCCGGTTTGAAAATCTGAATGGGTCACCACGAAGCGCCTCCTTGATGTTTTTCGTAAAATGAGTATAGCAAAATGGCTGCAAAAGGGATATAAAGAAAGGTAGAGAAGCAGATGTCTGCTTAGACGGAACGGATAGCGGTGGTATACATATTCATGAGAGCAAGTGATTTTTTTACGATTGAGCAGGCTGCGGAGGGAATCTGGGCGGCGGTTGTGGTTCCAGGCTCGGGTGCCCTGGGCAATGCGGCTATTCTGGACCTGGGCCACAAAACCGTTGTGGTAGATAGCTTTATGCTGCCGCAAGCGGGGGAAGCCTTAAGGGAAACGGCGGAGGCACTCACAGGCAGAACCGTGGACATAGTGGTGAATACACATTTTCACGGGGACCATCATTATGGAAACCAGGCCTTCCCGGACAGCACCATTATTTCAACCCAAGGGACCAAGGAGCTGCTGCAGGGTTTTGGGATTCCCAGTGTGGAGGTGTGGCAGTCTGCCCTGCGTAAGCAGATCACCGGATTCGCCGAAACAAAAGCCAAACAAACAGATGCCCGTATCAAAGCTGCTCTGGAAGCGGAAATAGCGGACAAGGAGCAACTGTTCCTGGCTGTTCCAACCATTACGAGAGTGACGGCGCAGCTTACCTTCACAGAGCGGCTAACCCTACACGGCTCTGCCCGCACGGCCCAGATTATGTCTTACGGGGGAGGCCATACCCCAAGCGACGCTTTTGTGTATGTGCCGGAGGAAAAGGTGCTGGTGGCCGGCGATCTGGTTCTGGGCAGCCACCATCCGGCCATGCTGAATGGGGACTCCGTTTCCTGGCTCCGGATTCTGGAGCGTCTGCAGCAGGAGCTTGCTATTGACTGCATCATACCGGGACACGGACAAGCAGCAGGTCCCGACTGTATACCGGATATGAAAAACTATCTCATGGACATCCAGGCTTATGCGCATAAAGCAGCGGAGAGCGGTTTATCCCTCGACCACTGGCTCGCCCAAGGAATACCGGCCCCATATGATACCTGGGGAAGCTCCCACGTTTACGAATGGAATTTCCGCTGGCTGTTTGATCAGTATTCGGCAGAACTCAAGGTGGGAAGCGGCGTATGAAGCAATATTCCTGTACAGAGCATCCGTTTCAAATTTGCGGCTTGGTGCATCAACTGCTGCCTGGAAAGTTTTGGCGGCTTCCGGAAGCCATGCTGGAGCAGGTACCGGATGGAGTGGCGGCAAGAGCCGTTCATCCAACAGGGGGACGGATCCGGTTTCGCACCGACTCCACCACTGTGACCATCCGGACGGTCTTGCGGACCAACGTGGTAGATTGGGCCATTCCTCTATCTGGCTCCGCCGGAGCGGATGTGTATGTGGGGCGGGGCAACACTGTCCGGTACGCCGGAATCGCCGTCCCTAAGGATTATGTTAGCAAAACGGGCAGCCTGACCTTCACCAAGGATAAGGTAATGGAGGATATTATCATTCACCTGCCGAGAAACGAAGAGCTGGAGGATGTCCTCATCGAGTTGGAGGAGGAAGCCCTGGTGGAGGCGCCCACTCCGTATGAGCTTGAACGGCCGATGGTTTTTTACGGCTCCTCCATAACCGAAGGCGGTTGTGCTTCCCGGGCAGCGAATGCTTATACGGCCCTGTTATCCAAATGGCTGGACGCGGATTACATCAATTTGGGGTTTTCGGGCTCGGCGAAGGGAGAGCCTGAATTGGCGGCTTATATCGCCGGTTTGGAGATGAGTGTGTTTATCTATGATTACGACCATAACGCACCGGATCCGGAGCATCTGGAGAAAACCCATGAGCCGTTTTTCCGGACCATCCGCCAAGCGCAGCCGGAGCTGCCGGTTCTGTTCCTGACTAAACCCGATTTCGACCTGGACCCGCCAACGGCTATGCTTCGCCGGAGCATCATCCACCGCACCTACGAGAACGCACGGGCCTCCGGTGACCGCAATGTCTATTTTATCGATGGGGAAACCTATTTTGGCCGGAAGGACCGGGAGGCTTGTACGGTGGACGGCTGCCATCCCAATGATCTGGGCTTTATGCGGATGGCCGAAACCATTTATCCGGTGCTGCAAAATATCCTGACTCAGCGTAATATAGCGTGGCACTCGTGAAGAGAAAGCTGCTTATTGGGTTTTGTATGTTAGTTTTAGGAATCTTCATAATCTGGGATGATATCTACGGATTCCGTACCTTGGATGAGGCTGTTAATGCCAGGTTTAAGTCGCCTATGCAGATTGTCAACCAGGATGCCCAGAACCGTCTGGTTATGTTCAAGGACAAAACCCAGTATGTGCTGGGTGTCTACCGGCAATGGAACGGGAGATTTTATTACAAAAATGACCGCGGAAGCTCCGGATGGACGGCCAGCACCATGAATGGTCCTGCTTTTCTGGTGGTGGCAGAGAAGAAGCCGGATAGAGGCAACTTCGTTTGGGGGGCGCTTTATACCGACATTCCCGTGCGGTCGTTTCTGGTGGAATACAAGAATGGGGATTTCCAGGAAGTGAATGCAAGCCAGAATACTTTTGTGGTGAAAATGCCGGAGATTTACCGGGATTCGTCCGAGCTGGGCGCCGCGTCTATTGTCAAATCCGTAAACGCCTACGGCATGGATAATCAGCTCATCAAAACCTGGAAATAATCCGAACAACGGAGGGATTACGATCAAGCTGGAGCGGCTTATCGCCATCATCTACAAGCTGTTGAATCATGAGGTGCTGTCCGCCTCCACGTTGGCCGAAGAGTTTCAGGTATCTCCCAGAACCATCTACCGGGATATTGATGTGATCTGTGCGGCAGGTTTTCCGGTGGTCTCGTATCAGGGGATGAACGGCGGTTATGGCATGATGGACGGTTACAAAATGGATAAAACGCTGCTCGGATCCTACGATGTAGCTTCGGTGGTTACCGTACTGAGGGGGTTGGCCTCCGTCTTTGAGGATGAGCGGGCACAAGGCACCATTGAACGGCTGCAAACGTTAGGGCCGGAAGAGCAAGCTCCCAGCGTGGCCGTAGATTTGGACACCCGCCGGTCAGATCCGGAGGCTCTGCCCCTGCTGCGCACGGCTATTTCACAGCGCCTAACCGTCTGTTTCGATTATGTGAATGCCAAGAACGAACGTACCACCCGGGACCTGGAGCCGGCGGGGCTTCAATTTAAATTCGGCAACTGGTACGTTACCGGCTTCTGCCGTTCCCGGAAGGAGCAGCGGGAGTTCCGGTTATCCCGGATGCTCCATCTGCGCCTGACAAGGGAGACCTTTGCGCCGCATCAGGAGGTATCCCGAGAGGTTGAAGCCAATTCCGGGGCCTATGAAGCCCGGTTGGAGGACGTGGTGCTCCGGGTCCGGCCGGAAGCTATGGCGGAAGCACTGGACCAGTTTCATCAGTCGGAAAAGGAGTTCCATACCGATGGCAGCATGACTTTACGGCTACGCATTTACCGGCCGTTGGAAGCACGATGGTTATGGTCCATGCTGTTGGGCTTTGGAAGCGGGGCGGAGGTGATGGAGCCGCCTGCCTTGCGGGGTATTCTGAAGCAGCAGCTGCAGCAAGCTTTGCAATTCTATGAAGAAGTATGACAGCCTGTTGTCATACTTCTTTTTTTATAATGGGAGCAGGTTCCAACAAATGAATCCCAAGGGGTAAAAGGAGACCGTTATATGACCAATCATCCGGCAACAATGTACGCCTATCATGTGTGGGCCAATCAAGTGATTTTGGAGAGAATCCGGGAGCTTCCGTCCGAGGTGCTGAGTCTGGAGGTGAACAGCTCGTTTCCGACTCTCGCCCATGCGCTCAGCCATATTTATGCTGTGGATAAAATGTGGTATCTGGTGGTGACGGGAACCGGCATGCGGGAAGCCTTCGAGGAATGCCGGCCGCTGAATACGAGCATCCTGGATGCGGTGGAGCAATATATGGACTTATACGCGGAGCTGTCGGGTCTATTTCAACAGTGGCTGCAGGACCAGACAAATCTGGAGCAAACTCTTCTGCTGGATAATCCGTTTGCCGGCGTGCGCCAAACCCGTTTATCGGAGATGCTGTTCCATCTGGTCAACCATGGCACCTACCACCGGGGCAACCTATCCACGATGCTCCGGCAGCTGGGATATGCCTCCGCTATGAACGATTACGCCTTTTTTTGGTACCAGGAGCCTGTGGAAGCCATGTAAAGAAGGAGTGATTGCCTCACAATGGAAATCCAAAATCTGCTTCCGGACACAACCCGGGAATCCCTCCGGGAATGGCTTGCGGAACATAGCACCACGGAGAACTGCTGCTGGGTCATCGTAAGTATAGTGCCGGAGCCGGGGAAGCTGCTTTATCTGGATGCAGTGGAGGAGGCGTTATGTGTCGGGTGGATCGACGGGATCAAAAAGAAGCTGTCCGCTTCCGATGCCGGTATAGCACAACGGCTGTCTCCCCGCAACAAAAACAGCTCATGGACGGAGCTGAACAAGGAGCGCGTAAGGCGGCTGGAGCGTATGGGGCTGATGAGAGACGAAGGGCGAAAGGTGCTTCCCGATATGTCCCCTGAAGCATTCCGGATTGATCCGGTTATCTGGCAAAGGCTGCAGGAGGAGGAAGCAGTTTATGGCAACTTCCTGACGTTTCCCGAGCTGTACCGGCGCATCCGGATCGACACCATCCAGAGCTATAAGCACCAGCCGGAGCTGTTCCGGAGCAGACTGGATAAGTTCATTGCCAACACCAGGGAGAATAAGATGGTTGGCCAATGGCATGATAATGGGCGGCTGCTGGAGGAGTGAAGGGCTTTGACTTCCCGCTTTAAAACGTTTTATAATCAGGGCATGAAAGAACGGCGGGAGCGGGAGTGGAGCATGTCATCGAAAATCCAGGATATAGCCAAGCTGGCGGGAGTATCTCCGGCAACGGTATCACTTGCCCTGAACGATAAGCCAGGGGTTAGCCTCACCACCAAACGGAAGATCCAGCAGCTGGCCAAACAAATGAATTATGTCCCGAACCGGCTGGCTCAAGGCCTTCAAGGGGGCAAATCCAATAATGTGCTGGTTTTTATGTCGGGCCCGCAATACGATTATTTCAACAGCCCGTTCTATTTCGAAACGCTGAAGCATTTGTCCCGGGGCTTGTCGGAGTCTCCCTATCACATGATGCTGCAAATCGCCACGGCGGATATGGAGCAGGAGCAGCTGCAGGCCATTGCGGCAGGCAAGGGGTACGACGCGGCAGTTTTTATGGGGATCCGTATGCCATTGGACACAGCGGCGGGGATAGTGGGTGAGTCCAAACCCTTGGTATTTATTAACCGGCCCTGCGGGGAGATGGGTTATTCTGTGAATGCGGATTATGCTACAGGCATGGAGCTGCTGACGCGGCACCTGATTGGGCTGGGGCATCAGGATATTGCCTTTATCGGCTACTCGCCGAAGCTGGTTTCCTCAGAGCTGCGGCTGACCGGATTCCGCAGAGCGTTTGCGAAAGCAGGGCTGCCGGTGCCGGAAAACAGGGTTTATTATGCCGATTATTATCAGGAATCTGGCTATCTAGCCATGCGCAAGCTGATCCAGTCCGGCGCTGCTTTGCCCAGTGCAGTGATCGGAGGCAATGATCTTATTGCCATCGGTGTGTTGGAGGCGCTCCTGGATGCAGGCTTGCGGGTGCCGGAGGATATTTCCGTGGCCGGCGTGGATAATATCCCCAACACCCATCTGCTGAAGGTGCCTTTGACCACGGTGCATGTCTCTCATGATGCTATCGGCTTCGCTGCCGCCCAAGCCGTGATTGGGCTGTTGGATGGAAAGGCCATGGAGAGGGAGACCTGGGTGGATGTTAGTCTGGTACAAAGACAGAGCACAAGCGCACCAGGAGGGAACGGTTCGGCCGGATAGGACCTGTCCTGTCCGGTGCATCACAGGTGAAAAGCGGCGCTCTGGGATAGCGGAAAGCGAAATTCCTCTATTTCCTGCCAAACTGGAGAGAATGCGGAAATAAGGCCAGGCGGATTTCCGCTATTGCGATGTATTCCTGGAAAAAGGCAGTGAATGAGGTGGAATAAAGGAAAGTAATGTTCCGCTATCTATCGTTTTTCGGGCTTGTGGAGCTCACAAGGGAAGAGTGGCTTCCCTTATGGGCTTTTTTCTTGCAAGCGGAAAGAAAGGGCCGCGTGGAGAATAATCCAACCGATTTAAAACGTTTTAAAAATTTCATTGACCCCGTGCGGACCTTCGTATAAAATCGTAACCAGGAAGGGTGAAAGATGATGTTCATAAAGATGTTCATTGGGTATAGCATTTATCCAGATATTATTTAAAACGTTTTAAATCAAATTCAAACTTTGGGAGGGTTACATGTGAAGTCTGCAACAGAACAGTATGATGTAGTGGTTATAGGAGGCGGTTTGGCGGGTTTCTGTGCTGCCGTATCCGCTGCGCGCCATGGGGCAAAGACCTGTCTGATCCAGGATCGTCCCGTCTTCGGGGGCAATAGCTCATCGGAGATAAGGGTAACCCCCCATGGAGCGGCAGCCTTTCACGCTTACGCCAGGGAAACGGGCATTATCTCCGAGCTGCTGATTGAGGAACGTGCAGCCAATCACGAGGAAATCTGGGAGAACGGCTGGACCAACAGCGTCTGGGATATGACCATGTACAATATGGCTGTCAGCACGCCCAACCTGACTATCCGGCTTAACACCACCGTATTTGCCGTGGAAAAGAGCAGCGAACGCATCATCCGGTCCGTTACCGGACGGGTGTCCAATGCCGAAACGGAGATTACCTTCACGGCTGCCACCTTCATCGATTGCACCGGGGACGGGGTAGTGGCGGATCTGGCAGGCTGCGAATGGAGAATGGGCTCGGAAGGGCGTGAGGAATTCGGCGAATACCATGCGCCGGAGCAGGCCAGCCGGGATACCATGGGCAACTCCATTCATTTCCGGGCCCGGGATATGGGCAGACCGGTGCCGTTCACCGCACCGGATTGGGCGGTAAAGCATGAGGATGCAAGCTACTTTTATGAGGACGGCCGGCTTCCCAAGGAGCTGCGGGGTGGTTATTGGTGGCTGGAAATCGGGGTCCCGTGGGATACCATCCACGACGCCGAGGATATCCGGCATGAGCTCACCCGCCACACCCTGGGGGTTTGGGACTGGATCAAGAACAAGGACCCGAAGCTGAAGGAAAAAGCGGCCAACTATGCCTTGGAATGGATCGGGCAGGTGCCGGGCAAGCGGGAAAGCCGCAGAATCATGGGCCAATATCTGATGACGGAGCATGATCCGGCCAATCTCACCGTGTTCGAGGATGAAATTGCCTTCGGCGGTTGGTTTCTGGATCTGCATACGCCGGGTGGACTTCTGGCCAAACACAGCGAACGGGCCAGTAAGGAGGGTTACTCCCAAACCAGCGAATATGCGGTCAAAAGCTACTGCGGCCCGTATGGCATTCCGCTGCGGATTATGATTGCCAAGGACATAGACAATCTGATGATGGCCGGGCGGAATGTGAGTGTGACCCATGCCGCTCTCGGCACAGTGCGGGTGATGTCCACGACGGCCCTGATGGGCCAGGCAGCAGGTATGGCCGCAGCGGCCGCCCAGCGCCAACGCACCAACGTTTCCCAGCTACCGGCTGAAACGGTGCGCCAGGTTCAACAAAGCCTGCTTCGCGACGGATGTTTCCTGCCCAATGTCCGCAATGAAGACCCGGCTGATCTGGCCAGACAGGCAGCCGTTACCGCCAGCAGCGAAGCACAGGTAGTGGGCGCCGGGCCAGAATCCCGTGGTTTCCATGAGGGGCTGGCCGTTTGGCGCGACCAGAATCACCAGACCGCCCATGACCGTCTGACACACCGCCGGGGGCAATGGATTGCCGTAAGCGGAGGAAGCATCAACAAGATGTCTGTCTGCCTGAGCAATGAATCGGGCCAGACGCAGACTGTACAGGCGGCGCTGCTTCCTGTGGACCACATTTGGGATTACCGTACCGATCCAGGCGCGCCTCTAACGGAAACCGTCTTGTCCGTTCCTCCCGGGGAGAACATATGGGTAGACTGGCCGCTTGGTTTGACCGCAGAGAACGGGCTGCCGGAGAACGGCTATGTCCGTCTGGACCTCTGGGCCAATGATCATGTCTCCTGGCACAAAGCGGGTTCCCTGGAGCCAGGGCATATGTCCGCCTTCGAAATCGGTCTGGGCAAAATGCGGCGTTATGACAACGGTGTGACCCTAAGCTTCAAGGTGGAGCCGCCGCAGCCTGTTTACGGAGCAGGCAATATCCTCTCCGGCATGACACGGCCCCACCGCAGCACCAACCTGTGGCGCTCCGATCCGGCACAGCAGATGCCCCAATGGCTGGAACTGAGCTGGACCGAGGAGCAGACCATCCGTACGGTGGAGCTGACCTTCCCGGGGCATCTGATCCGGGAGTACCACGCGTACTCCCCATTTTACCGTGATCCGCAATGTGCCAAGGACTATACCATCGAAGCCTCCGGAGACAACGGCTGGCTGGAGGTGCTGTCTGTCCGTGACAACCACCAGCGGCACCGGCGGCATAAGCTGCCTGTAGCCGTGCACACGGCAAAACTCCGTCTGGTGATCCAGGCCACCAACGGGGACCCTTCGGCGGCTGTTTATGAAATCCGCTGCTACGGAGACGAAGGGGAATGATGAAACGGGGGTTTTTCCGGATACAGCCCAGTTAAAGGAACCGCAGTGTATTACCGGGAGAAATTTCCGGAGGAAGCCCGGCGCTCCAGCGTGATAAGCTCGTTCTTCGTTCCGGAGTTCCGGCCTGCCCGGCTGGCAACGGACTGGAGAGACCCTATTTGCGGGAAAAGCGAGGGGAGGCGAGGCTAACGGACCGGAAAGACCTTATTAGCCCCAAAACCTGTTTGGATAGGCACAAAGTTGCCCAATAGGTGCATTGGAGTCCGTTACAATTCCAACCCTTTGATTTTTGGCTGAATAAGGGCGCTGGTGTCCGTTACTGGCCTGACGTATGTCTGAGCACCAACCCGCTTGAGCTAACGTTCACCGCCTTATAAAGACACACCTAATTCCACCTCCGGTTGCAGAAGCGGCCGGGGGCTTTTCTGCTTCTCCTGGCGGCCGGATTGTGATATATAATGGAGCTACGAAGCGAAGCCTTTTGAGGCCAAAAAATGGGGGGCGCCCTATGTTTACCTGGAAGAAGCGAGTTTGGGGCTGGTGGCCAAAAACCTTGCGCAATAAGCTGTTCCTGACCTTTTTGCTGTTTATTCTGCTGCCGTTTGCCCTGTTGTACATGTATTTCTCCCAGGAAATCAAACAAATGATGCAGGAGCGCATTATCAGCGGCAGCGGTGAAGAGCTGAAGAAAATGAACGGCAACCTGGAGGATTTTATGGGGACAGCCTCCAAAACGGTGATTCTGCTGGAGCAGGACCCGGATGTGGCCGCTATTCTGACTGCACCCGCAAGCTACCACGAGCTGGAGCGGCGCAAGGAAATCGAAGCCAAAATGAAGTCCATCAATAACAGCATCTTTCTCACTTCTCCCCGCGTGTTCTACACCATCACCGACAACTTCGGAAATGTATACGCTTCCTTCCGCCCGAAGGAGGCGCTGGATTACAAGGCCTTAGTGGAGCAAACGAAACGTCTGTTTTCCGCCCCCGGCAAACCCTTCTACCATTGGGATAACCAGGGGGAGAATTACATCCACCCGGATGAGTCGGACAGTCCCTATCTTCTGACCCTTTACACACAACTGCGTGACCGGTTGGGTGCGCCTTACGGCTATATCCGCATCAGCCTGGATTATAACAGCCGCTTTGAAACCATGTACCATGACTCCTCACCGGACCAGCTTCTGTACATCCTGGATGAACACGGAAAGCCGCTATCCAAATACGGCAATGACCATTCCGTCCTGCAGTCCTCCTGGATGGAGCGCGCCGGCTTTTCATCTGAAGCCTCCGGTTTTTTCATCGACGATCCCACCTCATCCATCATTATGTACAGCTATGTCCCGCAGCTTCAATGGTATCTGGTTAACCAGGTCTCCTACGACACACTGTTCCGCGAGCTGAACGGTTTGAGCAAACGGTTTTTGCTGATCTTTTTGGTGTTGGCGGCACTTTTCCTGCTCATCATGTACATTGTCTCCAAAACCATCACCAATCCCCTCTTGTTCATGCAATCCCGGATGGCGGAGGTGGTGCGCCGGAACCTGAAGGTGCATGTGCCTGAGCACAGATTCCAGGGGGAGATGCTGGCGGTGACCCAATCCTTCAATCAGATGATCACGGACATGAACGAGATGGTGCGCCATTTGAAGACGGAGGAGCGGCAAAAGGAAGCCATGCGCTTCCAGATCCTCCTGTCTCAGATGAATCCCCACTTTCTCTTTAATTCCCTGAACACGGTCAAATGGATTGCCATCCGGGAAAAAAACGAAACCATCAAGCAGATCACCCTGGCTCTGGGAAAAATGCTGGAGATGAGCATGCGGATTGATGTGGATCTGATCCACTTTTACAAGGAAATCGAATTGCTGAAAAGCTATGTCTACATTCAAAAGCTCCGCTACGATAACCGTTTTGACGTACATTATGAGTTTGATGATGTGATGCTGCATACGCTTGTGCCGAAATTTTTCCTGCAGCCTCTGGTGGAAAATTGCATTCAGCATGGTTTTTCGCAAAAAGGGGAGCGGGGCGAAATTTGGATACGTCTGGCCCGGGAGGCGGCGAAGCTGCGGGTGGAGGTGGAGGACAACGGTGTGGGAATGGAGCAAGCGGCTGCCTCCGGCAGACCGGAGTCTAGGGGGCACGGCATAGCATTGGAAAATCTGAAGGAAAGGCTGAATCTGCTGTTCAAAAAGGAAAGTATGGTGGAAATCCGGACGGGACGGACCGGCAAAGGTACTTTGGTTGTGGTGGTTTTTCCGCTGCTGCTGTCTGTCCCGTATCAAGCGGAAGGAGGAGAGGCTCATGTGGACGGTTATTTTGGTTGAGGACGAAAGCTACGTCCGGGAGGCGTTGAAGGAGCTGATCCCCTGGGAGGAACAGGGCTTCCGCATAGTGGGAGAGGCGGATAACGGGGCAGATGCCCTGGAGCTGGTGTGCCAGCATCAGCCGGATCTGGTCATTACGGACATCATCATGCCGTATATGGACGGAGTGGAGCTTTTGCGTCAGGCCCGGGAGCAGCATGCAGAGGCGCGCTTCGTCATGCTGACCTGTATGAATGAGTTCGACTATGTGAAGCAGGCGCTGGAATACGGCGCATCCGGTTATATGCTGAAGCTGTCCCTGAGCGAAGAGACCATGCAGGAGATGCTGGTAAAGCTTAACAAGGAATTGCGGCAGCAGGAAGAGCAGCGCCGGCTCCGGCTGCAGCCCTGGTACGCACAGTTATGGTCCTCCCTTTACGGAGACAGCAGCGATGTCCCTCCCGGGCAGACCGGCGGGCCTTTGTCCCGGTTCCATGGATGGGACTGTACGATTCTGGCGGTGCTGGAGGGACATGATGAGTTCCATGGACTTTTCCGGGAAGTTGCTCACTCCCGTCTGCACCATTTCAGCACACTAGGTATCACCACCTATTTTTGCTGGTACCGGCGGGAAGAGGACCGGTGGAAGCCGGAGCCCCTCTCCATAGGGGCGGCTTGCTCTTATGTGTCCGGTGTTCCCCTGGAACGGCTTGCAGAGGGCTGGAGAGCGGCACTTCAGGCCCTAGCCAGAGCCTGGTACGGCAGCAGCCAAACAGATTCTGCCAAACCCCATTTCCCGACCGTTGCCTCACTTGCGCAAGGTGTGGCTTACTCCATACCCTCCTTTTGGATGCTGGAAAAGGAGGCGGCTTTGCATTTTGAGCTGCGAAATGAAGCCTTGTGCCGTCAGGATGTGGAGGCATTGTTCGCCCTCGCCGCCAGGGAGCGGGCACCGCTACCGCTGGTGAAGGAGATGGCGCTGCGGCTGGGCGCCCAGTTCTACCGGGTGGCGGAGCAGAAGGCGCCGCCTTTGCCCGAGCTTGTGGAAGCATCCTCCCATGAGGCTCTCCGCCAAGCGGTGATCAACCGGATGAAGACGTGCCTGGACGAATGGGTGGCACGGGATGACGATTACACGGATCATTCCACCATCAACCGGACGATCGATTATATCAAGACGCATTATTACAAGGATATTGCCGTGAAGGATGTCGCGGCCATGATGAACATTGACGAGAATTATCTGACCAAGCTGTTCAAGAAAAAAACCGGCACCAACATGATCCATTACGTCCAGAAGCTGAGGATTGACCACGCCAAGGCTTTTTTGACCCAGACGGATTTGACCGTAAGTGAGGTTGCGGAGCGGGTGGGATTTTTCAATGATAACTACTTCTGCAAAATCTTCAAGCGTTACGCAGGGGAATCCCCTGGAGCTTACAAAAGAAGGGCTGCGGCAAATAATCCAGATTTGTTCTAAACCATACTCCGATCTGTTCCTGTAAGCGCTGCCGGACAGGTGCTATAGTGGAAGCAGGTTCATCATGAACACAGGGAGGTCACCCATGAAAAAGAAATTGTATGGCATCCTGGCAGGCATCATGACGGCAGCGCTTCTGGCAACCGCCTGCTCCAGCGGCACAGGCAATAGCGGAGACCAGGCTTCGCCGGGAGCAACAACTGCGGCGACAACGGCAGCATCCGGCACACCGGACGGGGCCAAAGCACCGGTTAAGCTCAAATTTTGGGGAGGGGTGACGCCTGAATCCGGGCCGCAGGAGGTTGTGGACACCTGGAATAAGGCCAATCCGGATATCCAGGTGGAATACGTACGGTTCGTGAATGATGATGCGGGCAACCTGAAGCTGGATACGGCCGTGATGACAGGGCAGGGGGTAGACATATTCGTCAATTACAGCTTCGCCAGAATGGAGCAGCGGCAAAGCTCCGGCACCACCCTGGATCTGAGCCAATTCACCGATTTCAACATTCTGGAGAAGGTGGGGGACGGAGCGAAGGAGTTCATGATTAACGGCAAATTCTACGGCCTGCCCACTACCAAGGGCGTCAGCTTCATGTGGCTGAATATGGACGCCTTCAAGGAAGCCAACCTGCCCATTCCCTACGACTGGACGTGGGAGGAAGCGCGTGATTATGCCAAGAAGCTGAACAAGAAGGGCCGCTGGGGACTGCTGCAGTGGAATGCCTCTATCTTCAACCCGGTAGACAGGGTGTTCCATGAGGAAGGACATGTGGTGAACGGCAAGTCCAACTTCGGCTCGGCTAATGCCAAGTACGGGATGGAGCTACTGCACGGTATGATGCATACCGACAAAACAACCCCTCTCCTGGGCGAGCAGCTTGCCACCAAAATGCCCGTGGACACCATGTTCCTGAAGGGCGAAGGCGCCATGTTCAACGCAGGCACGTGGATCTTCCGCAATGCCAACAACATACAGGCCAATCCGCGCACCTTTAAGGTCGCATTTGCACCCATACCACGTTATTCCTTCCAGAAGTCACTGCTTTCAGAGGGTGGACTTGGCGACATCGTTTCCATTAACAGCGCATCGCCCCACAAGGAGGAGGCCTGGAAATTCCTGAAGTGGTATACGGATG
>JAEWAA010000133.1 GCA_023391955.1 Bacillota bacterium
GCCGGATCAAGGACAGTCCACTCCTCCGGCCCAACCGTGGCGCCAGGAGATTCCTCTATGTCAGCACTCCGGTCATAATAGGTCCAGCGGCCGTTAAGACCGCTTTCCGGATAGAATCGGGCCCATAAACGTCCCAGTGTATTTTCCGCCAAGTAACGGGCGATCCAGTCCGGTGTAAACAGCTGCGTGACAGCAGGAATGTTACCATGACTGGCTTTTGCCCCACCTTTAAACATGCGGAACAGCCGGTCTTTTTCGGGTGTGAGCCAATACTGGTACAGCCACCCCGGCAGCTGAGGGTCAAGCCGCCAATCCTCAACCGGAATCCCGCTTAACATATGAAGAGCCTCATCCCTGAACCCTGCCGGATACACATCCGGAAAAAAGGGCTGGAGGCTGTTCCTGGCGGCCCATGTTCCAACCGGAACCCCCACTGCTCCGGAAGCTGCCTCCATGACCAAATGGATAAAAGCATCCGAGATCTGCTCCTGGGATAACCGTCCCCCATCCTCCAATAAACTGCGGAGCTCGCGGGCCACCTTGCGGTGGAGCTGCCGCTTCACAGCTTTACGCCGTCTCCCCACACGGCCTGGCCCAAGGTTTCGCCGATAGGATCGCGGATCACCAGCTGGGCGAACCGGTCGTATGCCGTTTCGGTTTGGTTGATTAGCACCAGCCGGCTGCCACGGTAATATTGCACGAGCCCGGCAGCAGGATTGACTGTCAGAGAGGTGCCGCCGACAATCAGCATGTCCGCCTGCCGGATGGCATTCACCGACTGATGGAGAATATCCGAATCCAGCTGTTCTTCATAAAGGACTACATCCGGTTTAATTAGGCCGCCGCAATTTTTGCAGCGGGGCACGGTTCCTTGAATGGCCAGCAGTTCGGCCAAGGTGTAACCCGCGCCGCAGCTTAAACATCCGTTCCGGTGCACGGAGCCATGCAGCTCCAACACCCGTTTGCTGCCGCCCAATTGATGCAGGCCGTCAATATTCTGGGTAATTACCGCCTCCAGCTTGCCCCGCCTCTCCAGCTCGGCCAGTGCTTTATGGGCCAGATTCGGCTTGGCATCGGGGTACAGCATCTTGGTTTTGTAGAAGGTATAGAAATCCTCCGGATGGGTGAAGAAAAAGCTTCTGGACAGCATCTCCTCCGGTGAATAGGCTTGCCGGCTTGCCGTTTGATACAGTCCCGTTGCGGACCTGAAATCGGGAATCTGGCTTTCCGTAGAGGTGCCGGCCCCGCCAAAAAACACAATCCGGCTGCTTAGACTGATCCATTCACGAAGCGTCTCCAACGTTTGCTTTTTTTCCGGCATGCCGATTCTCCTCCCTCGTGTGCACATATCCAAAGATTGCTATTATTATAGCAAAAAACATCGGACCACGCTGGCCCGATGTTGTAGGTATTGATTGATATGGTGCGGCTAAACGCCCGGTTAAGCATTGCGGAAGCTACAGGATTTCAGATGGTCATTGACCATGCCTATGGATTGCATGAGGGCATATATGGTGGTTGTCCCTACAAACTTAAAGCCTTCTTTTTTTAACTGCTTACTGATTTCATCTGATAAGGAAGTGCTTGAAGGTACATCGGATCTTGTTTCCCAATGATTGATGATGGGTTGATAATCCACATAACTCCAGAGAAAAGCATCTAATGACCCGTATTTTTCACATAAAAGGAAATACATTTTGGCATTGTGGATGACCGCATTCACTTTTAAGCGGTTTTTTATTATACCGTCGTTCCTTAACAGCTCTTCTATTCGATTCTCATCGTATGCAATGAGCTTATCCGGGTCGAAATGATCGAATGCCTGACAAAGTGTATTCATTTTGGCTAGAATGGTAGCCCAGCTTAAACCGGCTTGCTTTCCCTCCAAAATGAGCATCTTGAACAGCTCTTTGTCATTATGAACCGGCTTACCCCATTGGTTATCATGGTAATGCTTTTCCAATTCGGATTTGTTTGCCCAATCACATCTTACAACATCCATATTTGTAATTTCTCCTATACAATCCAATTCATCGTTTTATGTGACAGCAGCGGCAAAACCCGACTGCAGCTGGTACATGCCGAAGTATTTGCCTTCCAGAGCCATGAGCTGGTCATGATTCCCCCGCTCCGCGATCCTGCCGTGATCCAGCACCAGAATTTGATCCGCTTGCCGGATGGTGGACAGCCGGTGGGCAATCACAAAGGTGGTTCTGCCTTGTTTGACCACATCCAGTGCCTTCTGGATCAAGCTTTCCGTCTCAGAATCGATGCTTGCCGTGGCTTCATCCAGGATAAGAATGGCCGGATTAAAGGCCAACGCCCGGGCAAAGGAAATCAGCTGGCGCTGCCCTAACGATAGGGTGCTGCCTTTTTCCACAACCGGTTCGTCAATGCCCCGCGGGAACTTCATGAACATGTCATAAGCACCCACATCCTTCAGAGCCTGAATGACGCTCTCGCGGCTGATGGAAGGATCATCCAGACTGACATTGGAGGCGATGGTGCCGGTGAACATAAACGGATCCTGGAGCACGATGCCCATATGGGCCCGGAGGTGCTGGCGGGGCAAGTTCCGGATATCCCGGCCGTCGATGGTGATGCTTCCCTGCTGGACGTCATAAAAGCGGAAAAGCAGATTCATAATGGAGCTTTTCCCTGATCCCGTATGGCCGACCAGAGCCACCGTTTCCCCTTGCTCTGCCTGGAACCGGATATCCTTCAGCACCCATTCCTCATCTTTATACGCAAAGAAAACATTGTGGAACTCCACCTCTCCCTTATACCGGGGGATGGTCCCCTCCGCAACCTCATCTCCTTGCTCATCCAGCAGCTGGAATACACGCTCTGCAGACACTCTGGCCGATTCCAGGTTGGTCAGCTGGTTCACAATACCCACAATAGGCTGGAACATCCGGTTCATATAATCGATGAAAGCGTACAGCACACCTACAGTCACTCCGGTACCAAAGGAGCCTTTCCAGAAGGTCAGGATCAGGACCAGAAACAGCACATTCCGGACCAGGTTCACCAGGTTATGCGAGGTGAGCGAGTTCAGATTTAGGAGCTTGCTTTGGTAGCCATACAGCGCTCCGTTATGAGCCTCAAACTCCCCGTTGATGGAGGGTTCCCGGCGGAACGCTTTAATAATCGGCATCCCTTGAATGGATTCATTGATCATGCCGTTGATGTCGGAGATTTTCGAACGGATGGCTTTATTGTACCGGCCTGCATAACGGCGGTACAGCGCAATCCAAACCACCAGGATCGGCACGATGGGCACGGCGATCAGCGCCAGCCGCACATTCAGCAGGAACAAGGCGGTGAGAATCGCCGCAATATAGATGATGCCGGTAAAGAAATTCGCCAGCACCGCTACAAACAGCTCGCGGACCGCCTCCGTATCATTCGTAACACGGGAGACGATTTTACCTGCAGGCAGGCGGTCAAAGTAGCTTACGGGAAGCCGTTGAAGCCGGGCAAACACATCATCCCGCATCCGCTTGACGATCTTGTTGGCGCTGGTCTGCAGGAACAGCCGTTGGCCATAGGTAAAGCCGGCCCCTAGCACCAGAAGGCCGAAGTAGGCCGCCGCCGACAGGAGCAGCGCAGGGATCTCCGGACGGTAGAAGGGATACAGCTCCGCTGCGGACAATGCCTTCGCCGGATAGCTGGCGCTGCCCCAATCCCCTTCGATGGTGACCGTGCCGCCTTCAGCCGTTTTGCGGCCGTCCGTACGCACCTGCCCATCCAGCCAATAATAGGTCCGGCCGATTTGCAGGATCTGTCCGGCCACCCCTTGGGCTTCCCCGGCTTCAACATGATCCTGGCGCTTAAAGAAGGCTCCGTTGTATTCCGCGGTGTAATCATCCTTTTGAGACACCTGATACCACGTATTCTCAATGCCCATGATATGGGAATCGATCATTCGTTTGGCAATGATGGGTCCGGCCATTTCCGTGCTTACCGCCAAAGCCAGAAACACAAGGGCAAAGATTATCATTTTCTTGTACAGCAAAGCGTAGCCGAGCAAACGCCTGCCTGTGGACTGCATGGAGATTCACCTCTTATCGTAAATAACTTGGTCCGGGCCAACGGCCGGATAAGTTATGACAGCCTCGAAATCGGCATGGCCGGTTTGAGGACCGCTTCTTCGATTATTCATACTGGAACCGTAATTTATACCGCTTCCCCGCCGAGAGCCTCCTCCAGCTTCTGGCGGTCAAACTGCTCCTTATACCAACCGCCCAAACGGACCAGCTGGTCATGGGTTCCCTCTTCAATCACACGTCCGTCCTCCAGCACCAGGATGCGGTCGGCATGCTGCACTGCAGACAGCCGGTGTGTGGTGATCAACGTTGTTTTCCCTTGGCGCTCCTGGCGGATGCCTTCAATAATCTCGGCTTCGGTCCGGCCGTCCACAGCTGAAAGCGCGTCATCCAAGAGCAGAATCTCCGGATCGGCGATCAAAGCTCGGGCAATGCTGACCCGCTGCTTTTGCCCGCCGGACAAAGCCACTCCTTTTTCTCCCACCAGTGTATCCAAACCCTGCGGCAGAAACCGGATATCCTTGGAGAAGGAAGCACGGGCCAAGGCCCGCTCCAGGGTCTCTTCCGAGGCCTGCTCCGCGCCGAACAGGATATTCTCGCGGATGGTCTTGGAGAAGAGAATAGGCTCCTGCGGCACATAGCCGATCCATCCCAGCAAAGCCGAAAGCCCAATGCGCTGGATGGGCACGCCGGAAACGGAGATGTCCCCGTCCCCTACCGGGTACTCCCGGAGCAGCTGCTTAAGCAGAGTGGTTTTGCCGCTGCCGGTTTTGCCGACGATACCGAGGGTTTCCCCGGGGCGCAGTGTGAAGGTTACGTCCTGCAGATTATCCGCTGCGGAGGTCGGGTACCGGAAGGTAACTTGGCGGAATTCAATGGAGTCCGGCTTCTCCACTTGGGCAGGGGCATCGGCCTCCCGGACATCCGGAACATAGTCCAGCGTCTCCGAAACCCGGTCCAGGGAGGCATTGCCCCGCTGCATAATATTAATTAACTCGCCGATGGCGAACATCGGCCAGATCAGCATGCCAAGAAACACATTGAAGGATACCAGCTCACCCAGCGTGATTTCGGTTTTGAATACCAGGAACCCGCCATAGCAGATCCCGATGATATAACTTAAACCCACCAAAATCTTCAGCGTGGGATCAAACATGGCGTCGATCCTAGCAACGGCGATGTTCTTATCCAGCACTTCTCCGGTTTTGTCGCGGAAGCGGCGGACATCGGCTCCCTCCTGGACAAAAGCCCGGAC
>JAEWAA010000210.1 GCA_023391955.1 Bacillota bacterium
ATGTACGGCTTTCCGCTGACCATCTACCTGCTCTCGGGCTGGCTCCAGACCCGCTACCCGGGCCTTGACCTGATGTCCCACGACGCCGGGCACCTCTGGTCGACCGTCTTCGGCCTGGAGGGCAACCCGCACTTCAACGTGCTGCACATCCTCAGCAACGTGCTGATCCTGGCGGGCTTCGTCCTGCTCTCGGCGGCCTGGAAGGTGCTTCACGCGGCGCAGAAGCAGCACCGGCTCGCCACAATGGGCGTGT
This sequence comes from Bacillota bacterium, assembly GCA_023391955.1. Lineage (GTDB taxonomy): Bacteria > Bacillota > Bacilli > Paenibacillales > NBRC-103111 > Paenibacillus_AR. The sequence goes on from JAEWAA010000210.1 coordinate 254, forward strand.
ACGCCCATGTCCGGCACCCGCAGTACATCGCCTTCATCAGCATCCTGTTCGGCTTCCTGCTCCAGTGGCCGACCGTCCTAACGTTGGCGATGTTCCCGCTGCTGATCCTGATGTACGTACGGCTCGCCCGCTCCGAGGAACGCGATGCCCTCCAGGCGTTCGGCGCCGAATACGAGCGCTACGCGGCCGTCACGCCGGGCTGGATTCCGCGCCTTTCCTCTCACGGGCCGAACCACCCCAGAGTGGGAGGGTCGTTCGGTGCGTGATTTTGGTTTGAAGCTCATGAAGCAGGCGGCGGCAACGACCGTTGCCGTGTGCCTGCTGGCGCTCCCCGCCGGGGCGCAGACGTTGCGCGACGCCGTCGAGGGCGCTTGGCGGCTGAACCCCGAGGTCAGGAGTCTGGAGGCCCGGCGGGCCGTGGCCACCGCCCAGCGCGGCGCTGGAGAGTCGCTGGTCCCGGCCGCCCCGGCGGTCACGCTGCGGCACACCACGGACTACCTGAACCGGAACGTCGGGCGGCGCGAATACGAGGCCGAGCTCGGCGTTCCGCTCTGGCTACCCGGTCAGGGTACGGCGACCGTCCGCGCCGCCGACGCGCTGCTGGCGCGCACCGACGCGGAGATCGCTGCCCGCCAGCTAACGATTGCCGGGGAGGTCCGGACCGCCCTGTGGCAGGTCGCGCTCGCCGAGCGGCGCGCCGAACTGGCCCGCCAGCGTCTCAAGGTCGCCCGCCAGCTCGAGGCGGACACTCAACGGACCGCCCGGGCCGGGGAGACCTCGGAGGCCGACTACCAACTGGCCCGCGCCGAGGCGCTCTCTGTTGCCACGGATCTCCGCGACGAGGAACTGGCTCTCAACGAGGCCCGTCAGGCGTTCCGCACGCTGACCGGCATGGCGCCCCCGAAGGCGGCACCAGAGCCGGACATCGGCCAACCGCCGCTTGAACAGCACCCGTCGCTGCTGGCGGCGCAGCTGGGCATCCGCTCGGCTCAGGCCCAGCGCCAGCTGGTGGACCTGACGACCCGCGACAACCCGGAGGTCGGGCTAATGGCCCGCCGCGAGCGCGACGCCCGGGGAGAGCGGTATGACACGATCATGGGTGTCTCGGTCCGAATTCCGTTCTCGGTCGACGCGGTGAACGCGCCCAAGCGTGCTGAGGCGATGAGTGAGGTCGTTCGCGCCGAAGCCGAGCAGGCCAACGTGGCCCGCACGGTCGAGTCCGACATCCAGCAAGCCCGGCTGGCTCACCAGGCCGCGACCGAGCGCCTGGCGATCGCCCGTGACCGCGCCGCCGCTCTTAAAGCGCGGTTGTCCAACGTCGAGCGGGCCCGCAGAGCGGGCGAGATCAGCCTCGTTGAGTACGTGCGCGCCCAGGAAGCGGCTTTTGAGGCCGACCTCGCCCGCGCCACCGCGGAAGTCCAGGTCGGCGCCGCCCGTGCCCGCCTGAATCAGTCCCTTGGAGTTCTGCCATGATCACCCGACGCCTTCTCGCCGCGGCCGCGATTGCCACCGCGAGCCTCATCGCGCCGGTCGCCACCTCGGTCCTCGCCCATGAGGGTCACGCGCACGGTGGCGAGGAACCGAAGCCGGTCGTCACGACGGCCGCGCCCACCTTGGAGACGATGTCGGCGGACTTCCAGCTGGTGGTGGTCGCCCAGGGCAAGGCGCTGCTGGTCTATCTGGACCGCTCCGCCACCAACGAGCCCGTGAACAGCGCCACCGTTGAGGTGAGCGCCGAGGGCGAGACCGCCACCGCATCGGCGGTGCCCGGCGAGGAGGGCGTCTACCGCCTTCAGGCCGGGTGGCTGTCGAAACCGGGGCCGCATGAGCTGACCGTTTCGATCACCGCCACCGATACAGCCGACCTGCTGATCGGTACCCTGGACATTCCTGAGGGCGCGACCGACGCGCAGGTCATGGGGAGCAATGGCGGCGTAGCCGACCTGCTCGGGCGGGTCCGGCAGGACAACGGCCTCATGCTTGGTGCCGTGATGGCCTTCCTGCTCGGCGTGCTGACGACCGTCGCCCTGACCCAGCGTGGGCGCACGCGGACGGTCGCGGGTGCCGCCCTGATCGGGGTGGGCCTGTTGCTGGCCAGCGGGGCCGCGTTTGCGCACGGCGACGAGGACCACAGCCAGGACAACAAGGGCAAGGCACCAGCCGCGAGCGCCCCCACGACCGCTCCTGTGGCGGCAATGGGTGCGTCAGAGAGCCCGCGCCGCCTGCCAGACGGCAGCCTGTACGTGCCGAAGCCGTCGCAACGCCTGCTGTCGATCCGCACCACCGTCGCCAAGCCGCAGGAGGCCGCACAGACGGTGCAGCTGATCGGGCAGATCGCCGCCGACCCGAACGGTGGCGGCCACATCCAGGCCACGCAGACCGGGCGCATCGAGCCGGGAGACAAGGGTTTGCCCTATGTCGGTCAGCGGGTCGAGGCCGGGCAAATCCTGGCCTACGTGGCTCCGGCTGTGACCTCGGTGGAGCGCAGCGGCCTTCAGCAGCAGATCGCCAGCGTCGAGCAGGAACTCGCCATTGCCCAGGCGCGGGTCGAGCGCCTTCGCAAACTCACGGGCAGCGTGCCGCAACGCGACATCGACGAGGCTGAAGCAACACTGAATGGCCTGCGCAGGCAGCGTGCAGCCTTGTCGCCCGCGCTCACCACCAGGGAGGCCCTGAAGGCCCCCATCTCCGGCGTCGTCACGGCGAACAACGTCAAGGTCGGGCAGGTCGTCGAAGGGCGCGACCAAGTGCTGTTCGAGATCGTCGACCCGTCCCGGCTGATGGTCGAGGCGGTGGCCTTCGACCCCCGCGTGGCCAACAGCGTTCACGGCGCGACGGCCACCACCGCTGACGGCGTCACCCTGACGCTGGAGCACCTTGGCCACAGCCTGGCGCTGCGCCAGCAAGCCATCCCACTGCTCTTCCAGATCAACAACCCGCCCCAGGGCCTGAGCGTCGGCCAGCCGGTCCGCATCGTCGCACAGATCCAGGGCACGATGTCCGGCATCGTCCTCCCGCGCCAGAGCGTGGTGCGGGGGCCGAACGGTCAGCCGCTGGTTTGGCAACACGAGTCCCCCCAGCGGTTCGTCGCCCGGCCGGTGCGCATGCAGCCGGTCGACGGCAGCACGGTGCTGGTGTCGGCGGGCATCGAGCCTGAAGCGCGCATCGTGACCGACGGCGCCGGTCTTCTCAACCAGGTCCGGTGAGGCGGCGATGTTCAACTTCCTTGTCAACACCAGTCTGCGCAACCGGCTCTTCGTCCTCGCCGCCGCCGCGATCCTGGTCGTCTACGGCTCCTTCGTGCTGAAGGACCTGCCCATCGACGTCTTCCCCGACCTGAACAAGCCGACCGTCACCTTGATGACCGAGGCCGAGGGCTTGGCGCCCGAAGAGGTCGAGCAGCTAGTCACCTTCCCGCTCGAGACCTCGATGAACGGCATGCCGGGCATCACCCGCG
>JAEWAA010000213.1 GCA_023391955.1 Bacillota bacterium
GTCGTTGACCTAGCGGCAAGCCCACGCCAAACTTTCTTTGGATGCCGTCGTGTAGCAGGAAAACCAACCCGGGATGCCCGTGTTGTGGGGAGCGACTGCATGAGATCGGAAGGTGAAATCTACCGGAAACTGATCGTCATCCCCGCTCAGATGAAGGTATTGAACCGGGTGTGTTTCCGGTAGGGATGCCGGACGTGTGAGCGGGAAGGGATCACGGTCCCCACCGTGACCACACCGATGCCGAAGTCCATCCGATCCGGCAGCCTGGCTTCCCCTTTTCGAGGTGGCGCATATCCTGATCCAGAAGTACGGGTAAGGGTTCCCTTGTACCGCCAAGAGCAGGAACACCAACGCCAAGGGGTGTACTTTTCCGGCAAACCATGGCCAACTGGGTGATCGCAGCGGCGACGCTGTGGTTCGTGCTGCTCCACGAGCGCATGCATATGCTACTTGTCACGAGGGATCATCTGCATGCCGATGAAACGCCGTATGGACCCAGCCATCATGTCAATTGACGAACTGGAGCACAGGCGCCCCTTATTTTGGCGGAGCGAACTTCAATTCTACAACAGGCAATTACACCGTTCCGACCACAGGCCGTTACTCCATAAAAGCAACGATCAACTATTCGACAGCGGGGGCTATTACACTTTCCATCGGTGCCGGTGTGGATCCCGTGTTTAATGTCCGCCGCACCTCCCCGACTACAACTAACTTATTAAGCGGGCTGTTACCCATCCTGAACGTCAGTGTGACGCTGTTAACCCTAAGAGCTATATTAGGCAGCGCGGCGGTCACCTTAGCGGGGGATATTACCTTGAACGCCGGGGACGTTATCGGACTGTTTTATGATGCCGACGGATTAGCTCTTACCCTTAACCTGGGCGCCGGCACCAGCAGCGGCATTGTATGGTCCATTCATCAGATTACGTAATTCCTGAGGCATTCAGCCGATCCCACAACCACGGATAATCAATAAGAGGCTGTTCCAAAAGTCACGAAGGTGACTGAGGAATAGCCTCTCCCTTTGCATATCGTTTTCCAATGTCCATTATGGATTGAATCTATTCATCGTGAAGGCTTATGGCAAAAATATACATAAACGGATTATCCGGCAGACGTATGCTTTGAACAGGCTGGTCTTTCCGGAGGCTGACGGCATATTGCCAAACAGCGGTGGACTGCTCCATGAGGATATCCTGCCGGTGGTGGTAGGGCATGAGAATGGCCAACTGCTCCCCGTAGGGATACTCGTTGTTCGGAAACTTGTCATGGTCGTACCAGTCCAACAGGTACAGCCTTTTTTGCTCCGTGCTCCCATCCTTATAGACAACCGTCATTTCCTCGCTAAAGCTGCCGTTAACAGCCAGTCCTAATACCGACAGCCTTCCATACCCGTCTGCCGGATCCAGATGAATCGTTTGCTCCTCACAGCACACCACATCCTCGCGGCCCAGATCCGTTACCGGAAACCGGAAGGAAACCCGGTTCAGCTCCACCGTCGTCCCGTTGGGCAGGATGGGACCGGGCAGGCTGGAGAAGCTTTGGTCCATCCTGATGTCCATGTCGAGAGGCGGCCAGTTTACAATTTTCCAATTGAAATAGGGGATTAGATCGACATGATAAACGCAAATGCCGGCTGCATTAGTCAAGCTGCGTCATCCTCCCTACCAGCCTCTCCATCTCATCGGCACATTGCCCCTCCAGATCAATGATCAGACGCAGCTTATCCTCAAATTTAGCCGGATCATACTGGGTCTTAATCTTGGTCAGCATAAGATGGTTCCGCAGTGTATTCCATGCGCTGATGTTCTTGTCGAAGATATGGTTTAATTCAGACGCATCCAACCCGTAATGGGGGCTGCGCTTGTCCTGCTGGATAAAGGTCAGAAACTCGATGAACATAAGCCGGGAATCGGTCAAGCTCTTCAGCTGCTTGTACCACGTATCCACATAATGCGCTCCATATTCCCGAAGCTCCAGCATATCCTTCATAAACTGGATGATTCCATAAACGCCTGTCGGAACCTCCCCGTCCTTTGTCCCCCGGATTCTCTCCACACATTTCTCCATCTGGCTGGCAGCAAGACCCGCGGGCGGTTCGAAGGTATCCGGCTTTTCCAGCTCAAAGGCGTGTTTACCATTGGATATGAACGAAATGTTGAAGGTGGTGAAATCAAACCAGCCCACGAATTCCGTAGGAAACAGGTCCACCAGATACACCTGATTGGTGGCAGCGTCATAATCTTTGGCAACAATGAAGTGGGGCTCATGGGTTTTCTTGTGGCTGGCCGACCAAGGAATGTACCAGCCGTCAATAACTACAATGAGACAACGGTCCGGACCACGGTCTATTGTAATCAGATCGATGAGATCCTGATTGGTATAGGTAGTCTGGGGCTTCTTCAAGATCAGGTCGATGGAATCCTGCAGGGGATAGCGGACTGGTGTTGAGTTGGTAAACAGGCCAAGCGGGGAGAAATAATAATAGGACCAGCTGTCGGAAAACAACCATTGGTAGGGAATGTCCACCGATGCATAAAAAGCGCTAACCAGTGTCTCATAGCATTGCAGCACCTGATTGCCGTGATGGTACTTCTTCGGTATTTTCAATTCCAGAGCTTGGATCATGTCCCTTAAGCCTCCTCATGTGGTGAAACCATTGCCGGCTCCCCGATTAAACTTATAAAAGGATGACGCTTGCCGCTTACGGGATGCGGAGGGATAAGGCTAACCGCTTCTACTTGAAGGTCCAGCTTGTCCACCAGCAAGCACTGCCTAAGCTGCAGCGCCAGCTTCTCTCCGATTTCACGCCGCTTATCCTCATCCAAATCTGCGGCTGCCAGCCGAAGCCGAAAGGAAGTGTAATCCTCCTGAACCATCTGGTACTGGCGCATGCCGATCTCTTCAGACAGCTGCTTGTAGAAGCGGTCCAGGTAACGGAGCACCGAAGGGCTCAACACTCTGCCGGGAAGCCGGATTTGGGAGCCCCTGAACGGCAGCAGTTCAAGGGTTAACGAACCCTTTTCGTCGCGGACAAGCCTTCCCATATCCCCTGTCCGGTACCGGACAAAGGGCATGTGCTTCAGCACCAGAGAGGTGACCACAAGCTCGCCGTATTCACTTGGGGGCACGGGATGACCATTGTCCGGGTCCACTGCTTCCACGTAAACATGCTCCTGGTCCACCTCCAGCTTCCCCTCCCTGTTGGTGAAGGCAATCATCCATAGCTCTTCCATGCCGTAATAGTCCACCAGAGGAACCCCGAAGGCCTCCTCAATGACTTTGCGGTCGGAATCATAAATATGCTCGCCCCAGCTCTGCACAAAGCGCAGATTAGAGGGGATTGCCAGCCCCCTCTCCTGGAAATGGCTCACCAGCTCGGCCAGAATAGAGCTTCTTCCCTGTATCATGTCAGGAGAGGTTCTGACGATATCCTGAGCATACTTGGCAAGCATCTTGGGATGAATGCCGGCGGAGTTGCCAACCAGCACACTGCGGTAACGCAGCGGCAGCCCCCAGCTCATTCGTTTTCTTTGGATAGCAAGGGATAAGGCCATCAGCTCGCTTCTTGTTTTGAGACAACGGAAGGGCTCTCCTGTGCTGCCGGAGGTGTAGGAC
>JAEWAA010000290.1 GCA_023391955.1 Bacillota bacterium
CACCATAATGCGTACCACCCATGTGATGCATGAGGCGGACAAATGCCATCGCCTGGGCATGGTCCGGGACGGCAGCCTGATAGCCGTAGGGACCCCGGAAACGCTGAAGACCGAAACTGGAAGCCGAACCATCGAAGAAGCATTCCTGTATTACGGAGGTATCCGCGCATGAGAATCCGGGCCCTGATTATCCGCATTTTGCGGCAATTTATCCGCGATAAACGCACCATGGCGTTAATGATCGCCGCTCCCCTGCTCATTTTGACCCTGATGTACCTGGTTTTTAACGGAGATACCTATGTCCCCAAAATCGGCACAGTGGCTGTTCCCGCCAACCTCTCTGCGGCTGTCGCCCAAAACGGCGCATCTGTAACGGCATACAGCTCTGTAGCCGACGCCGAAGCCGCTTTGGAGAGCGGTAAAGTAGATGCTTACCTGACCTTGGACGGCCAGAAGCCTGAGGTCAAGCTGGAGGGCAGCGATCCCTCCCGGAACCGGGCGGTGATGCTGCTGCTGCAGAAAACCTTCCAGACACAGGCCGCTGCTCTGGCGCCTGCTACTGCTGCCCCGGTCCCTGTGTTCAACTACCTGCACGGATCGGCAGACATGGCCTCCTTTGACAGCTTCGGTCCCGTACTGATCGGGGTATTCGCCTTTTTCTTCGTCTTCCTGATCTCCGGCATCTCCTTCCTGAAGGAACGGACCAGCGGCACCCTGGAAAGACTGCTGGCCACCCCTCTGAGGCGCTGGGAGATTGTCGCCGGGTACATTGCCGGCTTCGGCATTTTCACCCTGCTGCAGGCCGTTCTGATCGCGTGGTACAGCATTCATGTGTTGGGTATGATGATGGTGGGCTCCTTCGGGTTCGTTCTGCTGATTACCCTGCTGTTGTCTGTCGCAGCCCTAAGCTTCGGCACCTTCCTGTCAGCCTTCGCCAATACCGAATTCCAGATGGTGCAGTTTATCCCGCTGGTGATCGTGCCCCAGATTTTCTTCTCCGGCCTGTTCGACCTGGAGAGCATGTCTGAATGGCTGCGCTGGCTGTCCCATCTGATGCCCCTGAAATACGGCGCGGATGCCCTGCGCAACGTGATGATCCGCGGACAGGGCTGGGACGCTATCGCCGTGGATGTGTATGTGCTGTTGGGGCTGTCCCTCTTTTTTATGGCGGCCAATGTGCTCGCGTTGCGCAAGCACCGGAAAATATAGTAAGGTAGTGCAAGAACAAGGTTACTTCAGGGGGAGATGGCATTGGCTAAAGACACGGAGCAATGGCTGGCGGACATGCTTCAGATTATGGATGGAGACGACGGCAAAAAAACGGAGAAGCAGCTGAAAATAATCCAGGCTGCCATTGAGATCTTTTCCGAAAAAGGCTATTCGGCTGCTTCCACCAGTGAAATCGCCCAGCGGGCAGGGGTTGCGGAGGGCACTATCTTCCGCCATTACAAAACCAAAAAGGACCTGCTCTTGTCCATTGTCGGGCCGATCCTGGCCAAAACCGTAGCTCCTGTCTTCATGAGGGATTTCGCCAAGCTGCTGGACCTGCCTTATGCCCGGATCGAGGACTTCTATAAAACTGTGCTCCGGGACCGGCTGGATTTTGCCCGGAAGAACGCGAAAATTCTGCGCATCGTCATCCAGGAGCTGCCCTTCCATCCCGAATTGCTGGGCCAGGTCAGAATCATGTTCAGTGAGTATGTCTTTGAGCGGGTTAAACGGGTTTACACCCACTTCCAGGAGAAGGGCCAGTTGATTGAAGCGCCCAGCTTCCGCATGATCCGGTTCAGTGTCACCACCATCGTCGGCATGGTATTGACTCATGCGCTGCTGTTTCCGGAAATCCCCATAGATGACGAGGAAGAAATCAACTGGACCATCGATGCCCTGCTTCACGGGATTGCAAGCCGGAATCACACGGAAACCTGACGGCACTTGGCCTCAGGTTTTTTAATTTTTTGTAAATGCCGGGCCCATATCCTTCCAAATCCACGAAAATCAAACCAAAAACCGAAAATTTCTGTGTCCGGCCCCCCCTTTTTGTACAAAATTCCGCCAAAATCTAAAATTCTGCTTGCATCCTAGTTGCGATTTGATATACTCATTTTGTTTGATTTTTTTAGCGGCGAATCCGCAAGAGAGGAAGGGATGTTCTGATGGACCACCTGCAAGCCCCCTTATTCTCCACATTGCTTCGACATGCGGAGAATAATCCAGTCCAATTCCATATACCCGGCCACAAAAAAGGGGTTGGCATGGATCCTGAATTCCGGAATTTTATCGGGGACAATGCGTTGTCCATCGATTTAATCAATATAGCCCCGCTGGACGATCTTCACCAGCCGACGGCGGTAATCCGGGAAGCCCAGCGGCTTGCGGCGGACGCTTTTAAAGCGGACTACACCATATTTTCCGTGCAGGGCACAAGCACGGTCATCATGACCATGATCATGGCCGTGTGCAATGAAGGCGACAAAATAATCGTACCGCGGAACGCTCACAAGTCTGTGCTTTCCGCCATCATTCTGGCGGGAGCCAAGCCGATCTTTCTGAAGCCCTTCCGCGATCCCATATATGGCATTGACCACGGGGTGTCCACCCGCTCCGTCCGCCGCGCTCTGGAGAAACATCCGGACGCCAAGGCGGTTCTGGTCATCAACCCGACCTACTTCGGCATCTCGGCCAATCTCCGGGAAATCGTCGAGGTGGTCCACAGCTATGATATTCCCGTTCTGGTGGACGAGGCCCACGGCGCACTCATCGGCTTCAGCGACAAGCTGCCCTTGTCCGCGATGGAAGCGGGAGCGGACATGGCTGCCACCAGCATGCACAAGCTGGGCGGCTCCATGACCCAAAGCTCTATCCTGAACATGCGGGGCAACCGGATTAACTTCAAACGGGTGCAGACCCTGTTCAGCATGCTAACCACAACCTCCACCTCATACATCCTGCTGGCTTCACTGGACACAGCGCGGCGCAATTTGGCGCTTCACGGGGCGGCTATGGCGGATGAAGCTATCCGCTTGAGCGATTACGCCCGGGAACGGATCAATGAGATCCCCGGCCTGCGCTGCTTCGGCCGCGAGATTCTCGGAGAAGGCGCTACCTATGATCTGGACCCGACCAAGCTGACCATCCATGTCCGGGAGCTGGGTCTGACCGGCTTTGATGTGGAGAACTGGCTGCGGGAGCATCATAATATTGAAGTTGAGATGTCCGATCTGTATAACATCCTGTGCTTCATTACCCCCGGAGATAATGTGGGGACCGTGAAGCTGCTTCTGGCAGCCTTAAGGGAGCTGTCCGAGGAGAACTACAACATCCGCCAGGCCATGGAGCTGGTGGTGCTGGAGACGCCTCCTATCCCCCAATTGACCTTGTCCCCGCGGGACGCCTTCTATGGCGACACCGAGCTGATCCCCTTCCGGGAATCGGCGGACCGGATCATTGCCGAATTCATCTATGCATATCCTCCGGGTATTCCAATCCTGCTTCCGGGAGAGGTTATCTCCCAGGAGAACATCGACTACATTGTGGACCACGTAGAAGTGGGCCTGCCGGTCAAAGGACCGGAGGACCGCACGCTGGAATTCGTGAAGGTGATTGTGGAAACCTCCGCAATCTTCTAATGTCCGCCAACAATCAGCATCCCGAATGTCTCCTCCGAGGCATCCGGGATGTTTTTTTGAATGAATGCGTTTTTAGTGATATGATACTAGTGACGAAATTGTGAAGGTACTGCTGCTGACGGAGGGATTGTTATGAGCCAGAATGCCTATATCAAGCTGGTGGAGGGATCTGCGGTGCCGTCCGTATCCCTGGAGGAGCTGCGGGAGCTCCTGAACGCTTACCGGAGCCAGCTGGAGCTGACGGCGCAGCAAGTAGATTGGGAATATGATGACAAAGGTTTTCCGTATACAATTGAAACCGCACCCAAAGGCAAGGACACCTGGTTTTACTTAAAAGGCAACCACCAGGCCTACCGGTACATTGTGACCGGGGTAGGCACGGAGGATAGCGAGGGCCAGGAGCGCCATTATATCCAAGTCGTTCTGCCGGACGGCGCTACCCACGGGGACAAGTCCAAGGCCAATGAATTCTGCAAGCATCTGGCCCGTAAGCTGAAGGCGGAGCTGCATCTGTTCAATGGCCGGGTGATGTATTACAACCCCCGCAAGTAGCCTGGCTGGTCCGCTTGACACGCAGCAAAGCCCGCTCCTGACCGGAGCGGGCTTTGTCTTACAGGCATTATTTATTGTTGTTCGTTGGCAACAATCTCGTCATAAGCGGCAACAACCTTCTGCCACTCTTCATCATTCTCGATGTTGACCAGGTAAGCGTCCTCGCCTTCCTGTTCAATACGGAAGATGACGCCGTCGGATTCCGGATTATTCCGGTCAAGCAGCACAGCGTATACGTTCTCGTCGCATTCGAAGGAATAAACCATTACCATTTCGCGTTCGACGCCTTCTTCATCGGCAATCAAGAAGACTTCTTCTTCGTGTTCATGGTCATGATCATGCCCGCAACCGCAATCGTGGTTGTGTTCGGTCATTTAGAAACCTCATTTCATGTGATGTACGTGCTTCTTGTATCGTAACATTTTCCCAGAAGCAGGTCAATGAAGCTCCAAAATCAGTCGCCCTGCACCATCAGCAGATTCACGATTTTTTGCATCCGCAGATATTCATTCTTCTTCAGATCCTTGCGGAAGTAAGCGTAGAGATATGTCGCCTCGGGAAAGGACAATCCGGGGTAACAGGCGATTCCTTCGTTGGTATAGGGGTTGTTCATCACAATCTGCCACTCCCCTGCCCGCTCCGGCACCGCTACTGTGGACATCGCCTCCTGCTTATAGCCGATGTACCGGTCGAAATCCTCCCACACGGTCTCCCAGGACGGACTGATGGCTCCGGGATCGGGAATCAGCTTCCTGCCCCGCTCTACCAGTTCCTTCAATTGCGGGATTTGCTCCTCCTCCGCCTCAGCCAAACGCCGGCGCAAGCCGTCCAGCAGGTCGCTGAAGGCGGAATAGCCGCCGCGGACAAGCTCCCCGCCAACAAGCGCGTATTCATTCTCGCCGGCATTGGCGAAACGGTCAAACCAAACATTGCCACTGTTATGATTCATCAGTCAGTCACCTTCTTCAATCAGCATCTGGTATTTCGGATATGATACAAGAAAAGAGCCACCTGACGGCGACTCTTTTCAATGTAACATAATCGGTTTCGTTTTGGAAGGCGACCTGCATCTTGCAGAGGTTACTCGGATACGATCAGCTTTTCGCCTACGGTTACGAAATCTCCATCCACCTTCAGGGCGAACCGGACGGTATAATTGCCGGCTTCGGAGAATTTGATATTGAAGGCGGCGTTGGACCACAGGTAATCATAGATGGATTCGGAGGAAACCCGGCTGTCCAGCTCATTGCCGCTGGGATCCAGCACGCTGATTTTGAAGCCGTCCACGGTGGTCTTGAGAGAATCCATCTGGACGAAGACGAAAAACCTGATATTGTACCCCAAGCCTACCTTGAAGAAGGGTTTGGAAATACTGGTGACGGTGCCTTTCTTCTCATCCAGCTCCTGGGACACGATCATGTTCACATTGGGCCGGTAGATATTGGCCGTCTGGCTGCCGTCATCCCATTTGATAAAGGAATTCAACGCCGATGCAGTCTCCCGCAAGGGCAGCATCGTTGCGCCATTCATCATGATCGCGGGAACCGCGCTGTTAATTGTTGATCCGTTGGCATTCACCTGGACCTTGGAATATCCTTCATAGGAGCCCCACCGGGAGCCGGCAATCGCCGCTCCTCCGGCCACCATGAAGAAGGCCAGCGTCAAAGCTGCCACTCTTCTGAATCTCGTCATGTATGTACCTCCGCATGCTGATGAAATTTGATACCAAGTTATACTCGGACAAACGGAAAGAGTTGCGAAGCAAGTTAATTTTTTCTTGAAAAAAAGCTCTCCTTTTTCACAGCCCTACTGGCACCCCCCAAACACCCGGGGCATTGGCTTTATGCCGGCTTCCTGCTACAATATGGAGTAGCTTATAAACAAGATTCAAGAAGGAGCAGTCACGTAACCATGATGAACCCCATCGTAACCAGATTTGCACCAAGCCCAACCGGCTACATGCATATCGGCAACCTGAGAACCGCTTTATACGCCTATCTGCTGGCCAAGTCCAAAGGAGGCACCTTCATTCTCCGGATCGAGGATACGGACCGTGAACGGCTGGTGGATCAAGCTGTCCAGGTCATCTATGACACCTTGAACCTGGCGGGATTGCACCACGATGAAGGCCCCGATATCGGCGGCAGCCGCGGGCCTTACGTGCAGAGCGAACGCAAAGACATTTACCTGGAGCAAGCCCGCAAGCTGGTGGAGAACGGCCATGCGTACTATTGCTTCTGCGATAAGGAACGCCTCTCCTCTCTCCAAGGGGAAAACGGTTCAGGCGGCTATGACCGCCATTGCCGCAGCTTGTCCCAAGCCGAGGTTGAAGCCAAGCTGGCTGCCGGCCTGCCGTATGTCATCCGCCAGAAGAATCCTTTGACCGGCACAACCTCCTATACGGACACGGTATTCGGCGAAATCTCCATTGACAATGCGGAGCTTCAGGATGCAGTCCTGATCAAAGCCGACGGTTATCCTACATACAATCTGGCCAACGTAGTGGATGACCATCTGATGGATATTACCCATGTGGTCCGCGGCTCCGAGTATGTAACCTCCACCCCTCTGTATGTGCAGCTGTACAGCATGTTCGGCTGGGAAACGCCGATCTTCGTACATTTGCCGCTCATTATGGGCCGGAATGAAGACGGCTCGGTGTCCAAGCTCTCCAAGCGCCACGGCTCTGTCAGCTTCCAGGATCTGGTGGAGGACGGCTACCTGCCCGAAGCCATCATTAACTACATTGCGCTTCTCGGCTGGAGCCCGGGGAATACCAATGAAGAGTTCTTCAACCTGGAGGATCTGTCTCGTGTATTCAGTGTGGACACCATCAACAAGTCCCCGGCTGTATTCGACTATGATAAGCTTCTCTGGTTCAACAGCGCTTATATCCGCAAGCTGCCTGCTGACGCCTTCCGTAACTTGGCCGCTCCGTACCTGGAGAAAGCCATTACCAAGCCGGAAATCAACAAGGACAAGCTCCTTACCCTGATCCAGTCCCGTCTGGAGAAGTTTTCCCAGATCCCGGAGATGGTCGCCTTCTTCGAAGCCATGCCGGAGCTGGATGTGGAGCTGTTCGTCAACAAGAAGAACAAGGTCACTGCCGAGCTGGCCAAGGAGCTGCTCCCCACCATCATCGAATCGCTGGAATCGGCAGATGTCTGGGAAAACGATGCTCTGTTCGAACGTTTGAAGAACCTGAGTGAAGCCGCCGGCGTCAAGGCCGGAGCCTTGATGTGGGTAGCCCGTGTGGCCGTTTCCGGCCTCATGAACACGCCCGGAGGCGCCACCGACATTCTGGAGATTATCGGCAAGGCCGAGGCTCTGAGCCGTCTGAAGGCAAGCCTGGCACGGCTGTAGAAAAAACACAACACGGCACCCCCTTTGGGAAAGCTTTTCCCGGGAGGTGCCGTTTTTTACTGGCGTGGTGGAGGTTATTACCCAAGCAGGCCCTTGCGGTTCAGAATGGTCAGAAAACGGTAGAAGTCAAAGGAGCCTCCCTGCGGAGTATCAATCAGCCCCTGGGCGACTGCTTTGTTGACCGCTTCCTGCGCCCATTCGGGTATGCCCGGAAGATGCTCTACAGCCTCCAGCGCCGCCACTCTCGCTTCCAACTGCGCCTTTTGCGCTTCCAATGCCGTTAAACGGGCAAGCAGCTCTTCCATCTCCTCATCTCCTATCTCCGGCTCAGCCAGGGTTTGGTACAGCCGGGCCCAAGGAAATTTCGGCCCCGGACAGTCCGGCTTCTGGACCGGATTGATTTGGTAATGCCCCAACACATGGTACGTGTCCAGCGGAAAATCCCTCTGCCAGGTATCCCGGATGATCTTCCGGATATGCCGGTGCAGCCAGACGGAGGATTGGAATTGGGCTTCCGTCAGATTTCCGTCAGTTCCTTCGTGTTCGATGGCAACGGTATATAGATTCGGATTCATATTCATATCATGCACGACTTGGGCTGTCGCTCTGGCAAATTGCGATTGCGGAATCCCGTTGGCCCAGGCCATCCGGTCTACAGCCACATACTGATGGATCCTGCCGTCCCGGGCCACCCCGAAATGGGCGGAGGAAACCTGGTTGCCGGGGTCGGTAAACCAATTGTCCATGCTGCTCATGGTGCCTGCCGAAATATGGTTGACGATGACAAAAGGAACGATCCCGTTGCGCGGGCTGGAGTTGGTATGCTGATTGCCTTTCCAGACGATGTCCATGCCGATCCCCCTCTCCGGCGTTTGATACAACCAGTCTATTCGGGCGCAGCCGGATTAGTCCGGGCTTTTCAGGCTTTCCAGCAACAACCGCTTGATCTGCCGGACACCTATCCGTTACAATTAATTAGCAGCTTACATAATCCAACAAATAGCACTTTATCCAACAACGTTCTTTCGTGGAGGACAACGAATGCAGCCTTTACCCAACAAACTTGATGTTGAAATCTGCGAATTGAAAAAGCTGCTGGTCCATCTCGCCGAACAGAACCAGTTTAACCTTCTGGATCCCCGGGTGCTTGCCCTGAGCCAGCGTCTGGATATTCTGATTGTACAGGAGATGAAACGGCAGCGGTTAGGCATTACATAGAATTCCATAAGGTTCCGACTCGTGTATGCCGCCTGATAGGCGGTTTATTTTTGTTTTCCAAGATTGAAGCCGGCTACTTGTAGCCTTTGCCCCGGGTCAGAATACAGGGCACCCCGATGCCGACGGAGCCGGGCTCATTCATGTGCTCCACATACCGTAACCCGCGGGAGCAAGGGGTTTTGCAGGACCGGCAGGTATCGGAGGTGACTACCTTCATATTGAAGCGGTTCCGGTCAAGACTGGAGGGCGGGTCATTCTTTTTGGCGGTTTTGTTCTTGGACATGCTTATCCACCGACCTTTCGTAGGGGTGCCTTCACGAGGCTATAGCGTAGAATACTATATGCCCGCCCGCGGCCGGTGGTTCAAGGGTGCGCCTAAAAAAATCCGCCTGCATTTCCCAAAAAGGGAGAAGCAAGCGGATGTGTGGTAGTGCCGAGTAGCAGAATCGAACTGCTAATTGTGCATTACGAGTGCACTGTTATACCATTTAACTAACTCGGCAAAAACAACGGTAAAAAGAATTATAGTACAACAAATCCCATTTTTCAATGGGTTTTATAAAGTTTTTAACCGGTGCCAGAATCGCCTTACGTGTACATGTTGTGTATGATTTTTCGAGCATAATTGCCGGGGATAGGGCTGTTTAGGAAGGTTATATATGATTTTTCAAGCTTAATCCGGCGCATGAGGCTGGTTGCGGGCTTTTATATATGATTTTTCATATACAATGGCCGAGTTCGGGGGGTTACCGGTGATTTATAGTTGGTTTCTCGAGTTCACGGTTAGAAAAAGTCCCCCCCGGGGTCTTGCGGCGAGCGATGGCAGCTGCTATAATGGGTCCAATATTTTCAATATCTGTGAAATGGAAGAGTAGCATTCGGGCAGGCAGTCCCAGCGAGCCGGAGATGGTGGAACCCGGTACGCCTCCCTCATGCGAACGGGCCCATGAGATGGATTCCTCCAGCGGAATCCCGGTAAAACCGTTATCTTTGTCCGAGTGGCTTCCCTTAAGCGGGAGGCAATAAGAGTGGTACCGCGAATGCGTCAGCTTTCGTCTCTTTGATGGAGACGAAGGCTTTTTTGTTTACGCAGAAACGAGAATGGAACCAATTGTGGAGGTGGCGGCATGGGCATGTTAGGTCAAAAGGTCAGAGCGTCTGTGGAAAATGGGGTGAAGCTGCTGCTGCGGGAGACCGGGGATGGAAGCTTGACCGGAGCCGGGGAGCTGCGGCTAACTGTTGAGCAGCCCGGACAGCTGAAGCATGGGGATTATGCAACCAATGCTCCCCTCCAGTTGGCCAAGCGGCTGCGCCTTCCTCCGATGAAGCTGGCGGAAGAGCTGGCCGCACTCCTGCGGCTGGACCCGTGGCTTGGCCGCATCATGGCCCGGATTGAAACCGCGCCTCCCGGGTTTGTAAATTTCTATGTAGACTGGCGGGAAATGGGCCGGCTCCTCCTTCACCCTTCCCCCTGCCCCATCCGGGAAAGTGATTATTGAACACACCAGTATAAATCCTAACAAAAGCGCGCACGTTGGCCACCTCCGCAACTCCTGCATCGGGGATACCCTGGGCAGATTGCTGAAGCGGCTGGGCCACCAGGTGGAGATCCACAACTACATCGACGACTTGGGCAACCAGCTGGCGGATACGATGGTGGGACTTCTCCATCTGCCCATGAAGGGGACGCAGCAGCGCTTTGGGGATTACTGCTGGGATCTGTATGCGGCAATAAACCGCAGGTACCAGGAGGAGCCGGGGTTTACAGAGGAGCGGAGCCGTGTGCTCTATGC
>JAEWAA010000332.1 GCA_023391955.1 Bacillota bacterium
AGTCAGGACTGCCGGGGTAGCGCTGGCCGATTGTGTGTAGATCAGGAGGTCCGCAGCTGGATGCCGCTTAAGATTTGTTCCCAATAATGGTGGTTCCCTTCCCATTTGTCCTGGCCGGGAAGCTGGATGGAGCAGGTCCGGCGCAGGGGCCAGTTATTCTCCATCAGAGCTACCACATTGGAGTCGTGCTGGATCAGCAGCACCTTGAAGTCCTTCTTAACCAGCTTGGAGAGCACCGTCTCCAGCTCTCTGGCCTGCTCGTAGGTTCCTTCTGTCCGGATGAACAGAATGTGGTCGGCCGTCTCCATTTTCTCAAGGAAACGCGCCACTCTCCGGTCGTACTTCGCCTTGATTTCGGGATAGGCGGCCAGATGCGGCGGGAAATTGTTAGCGGTGAAAAAATCATGGTTGGATAAGAAGTTGTACTGCTGCTCCAGCACCAGATAGAGCTTGTCGCTGGCATTGCCCACCACCTTGAGATTGGGATAACTCATAAATCCGGCGAACCGGTTGGCCAACAATCGGTTGACGTCCGACAGATTGTAGGAGGCCATCCAGTCCAGCACACCGGCGTACGGCCGGAGGTTATACTTTTCCAATTGAATGGAAGCCAGGCATAAATCACCCAGGCTGAATATGGCGTCATATTCGCCTCTCAGATCACTCAACTTCACGTCGGCTCGCTCCTTTGCAAGGGAATGGAATAAGATGCCTTTCTTTTATAGTAAATGCGCCGCCGTTGTCCCGTGATTGTACACTTAGAGACTGCGGCGAAATAAATCTACTCATCTCCCCGCCGCTCTTGACCTTAATAAGTTGGGTTCTTCCTCTCCATGAATGCCCTGCCGTTGTTTGCCCTTGTGCATAAAATAATAAGAGGGAATTACTAATGAAGCTCCATTTGTCTCTATAAAAGGAGGTTGTCGGCTTGTCCATCATGCGTTTGGAAACTTTGGCAGGCGGGAAGATCGACTCAAACTATATTACGTCCATGGACCTGTCGGTACAGAATCTGGGAGCGGAGGAGTTTGATTTTCTCCTGCATATGTACTACAACGGTGCGATCGGGTATGTGGCACTGCATCATGTGCCTGCGTACGGCTCCGTGTGGGTGCCGGATGTTCCCACCAATCTGATCCCCTTTTCCATGCTGCTGGTGACCAATATCAATTCCTATACCACTACGGGCATTGTTACCTACGCCAAGCTCAACGGCAATGTGGTGGCCGTTTACAGCCAGGAGGATTTTATTCGTTTGCCATAGGCCGTGTTTGCAAACCCCTCGGAGTTTGCGAACACACCCTAACGAAAAGGAGGGGAGCCCAACGTTATGAAGGTATTGTTCGTATATTATGTGCCCAGCGGAGGGGTAGAGACACTGAACCGGGAGCGGTGCCGCGCCCTCCGGAATTATGGCATCGAAGGGCATTGCCTGTATTACCGGTGGGGGGCAGGACTGCAGAATTCAACGGATTTCCCGGTGTATGTCACCTCGGATGACATTGCAGTCAAGCATATTCTGGATACTTACCAGTTCGATGCGGTGGTCGCCGTCACCGACCATACGGCTTTTCCCCGGTTCCGCCTCCTGGGATATACCGGCAAGCTGGTACTGGAAATCCAGGGCTACGGTCCTAAACACGTGGCCCGGGAGCAGCTGACTCTGGCGGCCCCTTATATCGATGCGTATGCCAACGGGCTGTTGAATCCTTGTACTCCCCATATTGATGCGTTGTTCAGCGAGCTGTTTCCCGGCAAGCCCCAATTTAAATTCAATAATTGCTTCGATCACACCCGCTTCACCTACCGGGAAGCGCCCAAGCATGATGCCCCTATCATGGCCTGGCTGGGGCGGATTGAGGATAACAAGAACTGGAGGGAGTTCCTGCATATCGGCCACCAGCTGGCGGAGCAGGTCCCCAATCTGGAGCTGTGGATGTTCGAGGATCACACGCTCTCCTTTCCGGAGGAGCGGGAAAAATTCATGGAGCTGATCAGCAAGCTGAATCTGGGCAAACGTCTGACGGTGCGCTCCAATGTGCCCCATGCACAAATGCAGCATTACTTTTCCGTTATCGGCGATTCCGGCGGTTTCCTCTGTTCGACTTCCAAGGTAGAGGGGGCGCCGTATGCCCTGCTGGAAGCGATGAGCTGCCGCTGCCCGGTACTCACCAGCAATTCCGACGGTGTTTCCACTTCCATCTACCATAATCTGACTGGCAAATATTATCATCTGGGCGATATTCCCCATGCCGTTGCCGAAGCGAAGCAATTGATGGGCAACAAGGAGCTGCGGGAGGCTATCCGGGCCGGCGCCCAGCAGCATGTAGTGAATAACTTCAACCCGGATCTGTATTGCCGCCAATTTATTGCCATGCTCCAATCCTTGTGAGGTGATAACCATGTACAAAAAATCCGGCTACAAAACGGAAGCGAAAAAAGGGGAGTTCCAGCCCTTTCCCGTAGGGGCAAGTGAAATTGTGCTGACCTCTGTAACCTTGTCCGGCCTGGTGCCGGCGGACCGGGTGATGCTGCTGCTGGAGATCGGCTGGGATAAGCCGTTGAATTGGGATATGGGCGAGCTGGATATTAAGATCCGCAAGCACTCCCCTACGGGACCCGTGGTTTACCAAATGACGGAGGCTTGTTTCTTCAAGGCCCATACCCGGACCAAATATGAGGAAAGCGGGGCATCGGGGCAGGTATCCTACTTCCTGACCGTTGCTTCTCCCGAATTGAAGGCGAGGATTGTGGGGCCGTATGGGCTGGAGGGATCGGTTTACGGCACCTGAGACAATCCGCTCCCATAAGTCTGCTTACTGATTGCATCAAAAAAACGGCCCGCTGCGGGCCGTTTTTCTGCGTTTATTCCGGCCGTCTGCCGGGTGAGGGAAACCAGTGGCGGTAGGTTTCCGCAAGCCCCTGCCGGAAACTGACGGAGGGCTGCCAATGGAGATGCTTCTGCGCCTTGGCGCTGTCCAGGCAGCTGTGCCGGATATCCCCGGGCCGGGCAGGCCCATGCTCCACCGGAACCTCTGCCGGGTGCAGTTCCTTGAGCAGCTGGGCGATTTGGTTGACAGAGGTGGTATGCCCGGTGCTGATCTGGAAGGTGTCCCCGTCGCCCTCATCCACCGCCGCCAGATTGGCTGCCACCACATCCTTGACGTAGATGAAGTCCCTGGTTTGGCCGCCGTCCCCGTGAATCCGCAAGGGTTCGTTTCGAGCCAGCTTCTCCATAAACAGGGCGATAACACCACCCTCCCCCTTGGCCGTTTGGCCGGGGCCGTAGACATTGCCGTACCGCAGGACAGTGTAGGGCAGGCCATGCAGGCGCCGGAACACCTCCAGGTATTGCTCTCCGGCCCATTTGGACATGCCATAGAAGGAGATGGGCTGGGGAGAATCCCCCTCGGTGATCTTGTCCTTGCTCAATTCCCCGTAAACGGCGGAGGTGGAGGAGAAAATCAGCTTGCGGGCCTGCGCCGCCGCACATGCTTTGAGTATCCGGGCCGTACCGGTAATATTGATGGCGGCATCCGTATCCGGCTCCTTGATGGAGCGCTGGACATCCGCTTGGGCGGCCAGGTGGAACACGATATCCGGCCGGATTTGGACAATCCGCTCCTCCACCTCCGGTTGGCGGATGTCCATCTGGTGAAGCGTTGCCCCCAGGGGGATCTTGGACGCATGGCCCGTGGACAAGTCGTCAATTACATGGACCTCCCACTGCCGCTCCAAGAGCTCTCTGGCCAGGTGGGCGCCAATAAAACCGGCACCTCCCGTGACTAGTGCTTTCATGCCATTTCCTCCTTCGCAAGAAACAGGTCTCCCGTGCGCCGGACCAAGCATAAGTCTGCAAACAGACTCCTGCGGCGCCGATAGACTATCCTACGTGGCCTGCGTTTGGTGCGTACAGGACACCCGCCCGGTGTCGGCGGGATTTTTGACCCGCGCGGAAGGAGGCGGGAAAATGGCTGTTTTGTTCCCCTTTTTGGCCGGCTGCATATGCTGTGAATGACGGGTACACGGTTGCACATTTCCGAGAATAAAGGGAGTGAGGGAATGAACGAACGCATCGACTGGAT
This sequence comes from Bacillota bacterium, assembly GCA_023391955.1. Classification (GTDB taxonomy): domain Bacteria; phylum Bacillota; class Bacilli; order Paenibacillales; family NBRC-103111; genus Paenibacillus_AR. Next base: position 4,086 of record JAEWAA010000332.1, read on the forward strand.
CTTGCATCATATGGCCAAATCTCAACGGGAGCTGGCCCGCATTCTGAAGGCGGAGCGGGACTTGGCCTGTCATGCGGCAGGGTTGGTGATCAATATACCCCACGCTCATATGGCCGGGGCCGGAGTGGAAGATGTGAAGAGCCAGTCTATCGATCTGTCCAAGAACATTGCCGTGTACTTAAACGGCCTGGCGGACTTGGAGGACGCATTGGGGGACAATCTGGAGCCGGTGATTAAGGAGCTTCAAGGCCAAGAGGAAGAATGAGAGGAGGCGGTATTTCATGAAACGCAGTGATACTCTGCTCGACATGCTGGAATCATCGGCGCTGATGCAGGAGCATATCTCGGTTATTCTGGAAGCCAAGGCGCTGGAGGCGGAGCAGCGCCGGAGCTGGGTATGCGGGCACATGCGCGAAAACTGCTTTCCCGGCTGCGAGGAATTCCATAAGAATGCCCTGGAGCTGCATGAGAATATTGTGGAAGTGATTGCCGGTATTACACGGATGGAGCAGGGGCTTGCCAAGAATCTGGGGATTCTCATCCAGAAGGCGGAATCGGAAGGATCCGGAGGCGGTCTGGGAGACCTCTTCGGCGATTCGGGAGATGACGCATGACCCCGAAGGAGCGGGAGATGGAGATCCGGCTGGATATCCTCGGCTCGCTGGCCCGGAGCCAGCATGCCCTGGCGGATATGCTGGAGGGCATCGCGGCTCTGACGCTGGAATCTCCCGAGGCTGCGGAGCAGGTCAGACGCCAGGCGGAGGTGCTGGTCCGGCATCAGACGGTGCTGGCGGAGAAGCTTTATGGCATCCGGATTTCCCGACTGGTCAAGGGGAGACCCGGCAGGGTATGGCTGTCCGCGAAGGTGAAGCGGGGCAGGATGAAGTGAAAGGTGTTGTTTTGGAGCAGGTAGACTCCGCGTGAGAAAGACGGGCATAGGTCAGGACTGTGGTATAGCTGAAGCCGAGAAGATTTGTGTGCCGAGTTTGTGGATGGGGGAGGGCGGGCCACTGGACGGGCGCCCTTTTTGTGTGCTTTCATCCGGTTTGCTGCCACCTATCCCGTAGCTGCCCCTAACGGACCCACGTTCCGCTATTTCGCGGAAAAACGGGGTTTTTACATTTTCGCGGACCGTAGCGCCGCTAAATGAGGGAGGAGCGCCAAAATGAAGGCTCCTCGTGGCGAATAGCGTCCCCTGTGTCCGCGAAAACCGCAAAGGGCGGGAAATTTGCCAAATAGCGGACTGTGTGTCCGTTGGAGCGGGAGAAGGAGAGCCGGGATAGTGCAGCGACTTGACGGCAGCTGCTTGCTTAGGGGAGGTTTCTTTAGGTCGGCGACGCGCCATAAATGCCGTCCGCATCCAACAGTTTGTGATTGACAAATTCTGATGTAACCTATAAAATCGTTGTGTTGGATCCGTACATATGTTTGCCCTTATGGGCGGCAGATGCTGATCGCGAGTGAGGTTCAGGCGACCCGGAATCGGGCTGCCTGTTTTTTTTGGCGCAATGAATTTGAGAAACGGAAAGGTTGGACATATGTGAAGAAGGCAAAACGCAACAACAAAACCTATATCCTGATCGGCGTGATCCTGGCGACGTTCCTGGCAGCGATTGAAGGAACGATTATCGGCCCGGCGGGTCCCAGCATTGTCAGCGATCTGGGGAATATCAATCTGCTTAGCTGGATTTTTACCTCTTATTTGCTGACCATGGCGGTCACCACCCCGATTTTTGGCAAGCTGAGCGATTTGTATGGCCGCAAGGCGGTATTTATCACCGGGTGTGTGCTGTTCTCCCTGGGTTCGCTCATGTGTATGTTTGCCCACAATATGGAGTCCCTGATTCTTTACCGGGCCTTGCAAGGGATCGGTGCCGGCGGCCTTACCCCCGTCACCTTCACGATTATCGGGGATACCTATGAAGCCGAGGAACGGGGCAAAATCCAGGGTGTCATCAGCTCTGTCTGGGGAATCTCCTCCTTGGTGGGCCCGCTGCTGGGCGGGTATGTCATCACCTATTTCGGCTGGGAATGGATTTTTGGCTTTAATGTCCCGTTTGCCATCCTGGCGGTATTCTTTATTGCCCGGTACCTGAAGGAGGAGCCGCGCAATCAGACCGTACGCCTGGACTGGGCGGGAGCCGTCACCTTCACAGTGGGGATGACAGCGATGCTTCTGGTCATTACATTGGGCGGACAATCCTTGGCGTGGTCCTCCCCGTTCCTGCTTTTGCTGGCTGCCGGGGCGTTGGTTTGCCTTGTAAGCTTCGTATGGATCGAAATGCGCGTTCCCGAGCCGATGGTGCCTCTGAAGCTGTTCCGCATCCGCGCTATTCTGTTTTCGTGCATTGCCGCATTACTGGTCAGCTCGCTGATCATCGGCTTAACCAGCTACTTGCCCCTGTGGGTGCAAGGGGTGCAGGGCGGAGATGCAGCTTCCTCGGGGCTGGCGCTATTGCCTATGTCTATCGGCTGGCTGATCAGCTCCATCATCGGCGGCCGGATTCTGTTCTCGCGGGGCTCCCGCCAGACCAGCCTCATCGGTCTTACGTTTGTGGTGGTGGGCGCTTTGGCGCTAATCGCCCTGCAAACGGACACGACTTATTGGTATCTGTCCATGTCCACCTTCCTCTATGGAGTGGGTTTTGGCTTCAGTACCATCGTATTTACGATTATTTCCCAGTCGGCAGTCGGCTATCATTTAAGGGGCTCCTCCA
>JAEWAA010000526.1 GCA_023391955.1 Bacillota bacterium
GCTGCAAAACTAAGCATTTTTCACTTGCAAAAAACACGACACTCTCCATTAAGGTAGTTATGAATACACAATTTTCCACCAAATCATAGTAGGCGCTACCTAAATTGTACCACCAACTGGAAAAATAGAAAACGCATGCTACCATTAGCATGCGTTTATATTACTTTTAATAAATCCAATTTACTCACCGTGGCGATCCCGGGTAGACGAGGGAATCAATATCATACCAAAAATACGAACGAACGGTGGATAATAATATTGAATGTATAACATTATTTTTCACTTCGTAAATCCTTATAAGATTCCCTTGCGATTTCTTCCATTACGGAAGTATAAAACTTCTTATCTTCAAACAACTTTGAGAATGATGTCATCGACTCCATATAACATTCCTGTGCTATTTTTTTGAAGATGTCAGGGAAGATACTCCGTTCGAAAACCTCAGCATCGTTATTTTTTGCATAGGTCTTAAGCTTTTTATTGTCCTTTACGATCTTATTATATATAGTTTCTACGATAACCTTGTCTCCCTCTGTAAATGTACCATTAAAACGCTCATTGATTTTTCTGATGATGTTCTCCAACAGTTCATCATCACTCACAATTACGGACTCTGGAACAAACCTTTTGGGATTTGAGAGTGTTCCGTAGGAAGCATTGGATTCAAGGACAATATCGCCTTTAAAGGTTTCTTCAAGCTTATAAAACTCTAAGCGAAGTTTGTCCTCTAACTCAATCTTCTTGTCGTTTTCTTTAGGAATCATTTTAGCCAGGTAAGAAGTAAAGGCAAATTCCTTTTGAAGGCTCTTATCAAACATTCTTACAACTTGCGCGATATAAGAATACCACTTATTAAAATTCCTTATTGTCATTCGGTATTCATAACGTTTTTCGACATCAAGGTTGTTGTATCTATCTACAACTGGCTTTAACAGAGCAGTCATTTTTCCAAGGTCTTTATCTGTCTGCTCGCCATTCTTATAGTAAATTTTGATGAAACTTTCAATGTCAGCATCATTGTAAAGCTTAAATTTACGCAATATACTTTGTGTTTGGTAAATTAGATTGATATTTATTTCTTCATCAAGGATGGTGGATTCGAAAAATCGGGAGAAGGACTTTTTCATATCCTCTGCAGAATTCACGAAGTCCAAAATAAAAGTATCCTCTTTGCCGCGGAAAGTACGGTTCAGTCTTGATAGTGTCTGTACTGCCTTTACGCCATCAAGTTTTTTATCCACAAACATTGTATGAAGTAATGGCTCGTCAAATCCAGTCTGATACTTCTCAGCAACGATTAAACAGTTAAAGTCGTGATGAAACTCTTCTGGCAACTGCTTTTCCTTAATTGTTGAGCCATCAGCACGCTTATTCATACCTTCTTCAGTGTAGGCTACTGCTTCGCCATACTCGTTAAGATCATTTATAACACCCGAGAAAGCGATTAAAATATCAATATCGTCATATTTATTCTTCTCAATATACCGCTTAAACTCGTGATAATAGCGAACAGCGTGAAGGCGAGATGCCGTAACCACCATTGCCTTTGCGTTTCCGCAAATTTTATTCTTTGTTATTTCTCTAAATTGTTCCACCATAACAGCTGTTTTTTGTTGCAGATTATGCGGGTGTAATTCCTGATATCTGCGAACCGCTTTAACTGCCTTTGTTGCAGGAACTTCAGGGTTATCAGGTGTATTCTTGGCAATTTTAAAGCAAGTTCTATAAGTCATATAGTTTTTAAGAACATCGAGAATAAACTCCTCCTCGATAGCCTGTCGCATACTGTAAATATGAAAAGGACGGAAAGTGCCATCGCCTTGCTTTTCGCCAAACATTTCAAGGGTTTTCTCTTTTGGCGTTGCGGTAAAAGCAAAGAACGATAAGTTCTTGTGTCTGCCGTGCGTAATTAACTCTTTAACAAGCTGATCTTCAGTATCTTCCACTTCGGATTCGGCTTGGTTTTCAATATCGGCATATTCTTTTAAGGCTTCTTCTACATCAGCCAGAGCAGCCTTTAATTTCTTTGCGCTATTACCAGTTTGGGAAGAATGTGCTTCATCGACAATAATGGCAAACCTTCTGCCTTTGTTGTCATCAATTTCTTCATAGATAACAGGAAACTTTTGAAGCGTAGTAATAATGACTTTTTTGCCATCGTTTATTGCATCACGCAAGTCCTTTGAGGTTTTCTTCTCATCAATGGTTTCGACTACACCGTCGATATGATCGAATCCTGAAATGGTATTTTGAAGTTGATTATCAAGCACACGACGGTCAGTAACCACAATTACGGAAGTAAATAAGCTCTTGTTGTCCTTATCGTGAAGGGTTGATAGGCGGTAAGCAAGCCAAGCAATTGAATTGCTTTTCCCCGAACCTGCGGAATGCTGAATTAAATAATTCTTTCCGCTACCATTTACTCTAACATCAGCTGCTAGCTTCGTCACAACATCAAGCTGATGATATCGTGGGAAGATAATTTTCTTACTTGTTTTCGTTTTGCGCTTTCCATTGACTTTTTCGGTTGTTTCTGAGACATCCAAGTGTATATATCTCTGAAGTATGTCCAGTAGGGCATCTTTTTGCAGAACCTTTTCCCATAAATAAGAGGTGATATAGCTTTCACCATCACCATGAGGATTACCTGCACCGCCAATTTCACCTGCACCATTAGATCCTTGGTTGAAGGGTAAAAAGAAAGTATCCTTACCCTTTAAATGTGTTGTCATTGCAACTTCATAAAGATCAACAGCAAAATACACAAGGATTCTGTTATTAAAGCCGAAAATGAACTCTTTCGGATCACGGTCGTACATAAATTGCCTCTTGGCATTATCGACGGATTGACCTTTTAGCTGGTTTTTTAGTTCTACAGCTACTACAGGTATACCATTCAGAGATAACACCATATCAATTGAATTTTCATTTTGTGTTGAATACTTAAACTGACGAGTACAGGTTAATATATTGTCACTATATTGCTTAATTACAATGTCATTGAGATATGTTTCTGGTCTAAAAAAGGCAAGTTTAAACTTAATACCACGGTCTATGATTCCGTGTCTTAGAACATGGATCAATCCTTCACTGTCAATATTGGTTTGCAAACAACGATATAGACGAGTTTGAGCGTCTACGCCATCACGCTTTACTTGACGTTCCCATTCTTTTGGTTGAGAACTGGAGAGAAAAGTAATCAGTTTTTCCATATCAATTGATTTTTCACGGCTATAGCTATTAAGATCGCCTTTTATAAATTTCCCCGTTGGGGAGAGCAAAAAGCTCTCTATATCCTGTTCAAAGCGTTTCTCATCGTCTTGCATCTGCTACACCTCCTTTTTGCCTGTAGCATATTCAAATATTAAGGATTTTTTGTAAGATTCAAGTTCGGATATTAACTGTTGCTTTTGGGAAATTAAGGTATCAATTTCCGTGCATTTATGATTTAGGTAATTAACTATGGCTTCTTGTTCTTGTAATGGCACAACAGGAAGCATAAAGTTCATAAACTTGCTCGTTTGCAATCTCCATCTTCCTAGATTCGATACTCCCTGTCCTAATCCATAAAATATCTTATTCGTGTAGCATATCTGAAATAAATAAGTGTAAAATTTCTTGCATTGATCCACTTCATCAATCAATTTGAAAACCCTATAATCAGGACTAGTTACACCTTTATATTCTGAACAATCTACCCACCCTGTAAGTAAATCCATATGATTCATAACAAATTCTCCAGTTTCAACAAGCTGGTATTTGCTATAATCAGCTGAAATTTGACCTTCATTTGTAGATATATCTTTTATCTTTAACCCACTTTGGGTTACCGAGAGAATTTCATGACCTAACTCATTAGCAATATCCTTTTTTATAAAAAACAAATACTTCAATTTTGTTGTTTCCCAATGTGTAGGAATCTCACCAATCCACTCAACACCACTATCTTTCAAGGCTGCTTTAGGATTTATCCCTCTAGTTACCGCGTCTGTAATTACCGATTGTTTGTACGCTTTATATTCTTCGACAGATGATTTGGTATTATTTATAATACAATCAATCTCCGCACATTTTTCATCAAGAAAGTCGGCGATTTTTTGTTGGTCTTGATATTGAGTAAAAGGAATATAGATATTTTTCATTCTAGACCAATTAGTCGTCCATAAATCATCTACAATTCCTGTACCCCATTTATAAAATTCATCTGCAAATAATTCTGTTTTGAAAACATAGGCATAGTAAGGATTGCAAATGTCGGATAACGGTTCTAATACAGTACTTATTAATGAAACTGACCCATTATAATATGAAATACCACAAGAACCCCGTCTATCCGATCTACTATTGATTACAAAATCCCCTATTCGAACAAGTTTCCTATTATCACCTGCATCTGTTTTCGCGACGAATTCAAGCTGTGGTACAATTCCATTCTTTGTTACGGATAAGGGCATATAATCTTTATCACTTACTTTTTCGCTTCTTGAACGATAAACTGAACCAATTTTCTTCAGTCCCCAACTTTTGGGTATTTGTCCAATCCACTTGACACCGCTATCCTTCATCTCTCGGCTCATTTTGAAACACCACCATTTGAGAACAATCTTTGTAAAGAAATAGCAATGCTTGCTTCAAGGGAACTAATCCTTCTTGCTATTTCCTCGCTCTTTTCTGGGGCTACATATCTATAAAAATATCTTGTAAAAGGTATCTCATATCCGATTGTTGTTTTACTTCTATCTATCCATGCATCAGGATTGAACGGCTTTATTTCTCTCTCAAAGTAAACATCAATATCCTCTGTAAGTGGCACATTTTCTGTATCCCGTTTAGAGGGATCTGGAACTTTCTTTTTGCCCTTAATAACAGGATTTCCATTTTCGTCAAGAAGCGGACTTTCAATGGTAATCTTATTAAAGCCAAAATCTATGTTGTCTATAATTTTTGATTCACAAGTTTTATCACCCATTGTATATATCTTGTTCTGATATTCACCATAAGCCCGTACAATATTATCCCTACAGGAATCTGTTATATCATTTCGCTTATTACCAATTGCTTTTCTTCTAAGTTCAAACATATTCGAGGCATCAATAAGCTGAACTTTTCCTTCTCTATGAGAAGGCTTATTTTTAGTAATTATCCATATATAAGTTGTAATACCTGTGTTATAGAATGAATCTGTTGGAAGTTGAACAATTGCATCAAGCCAATCATTCTCAATCACATATCTTCTAATTTCGCTTTCACCAGAACCAGCAGAACCCGAGAACAATGGTGAACCGTTTTGAATAATTGCCATCTTTCCTGTGTTCTTAAGTTTACTTACACCGTTTAGCATAAACAGCATTTGACCATCCGATATTTTGGGTAGCCCAGCACCAAATCTTCCTTTATCACCAAGCTTATGTTCCGCTTTAACAGCAGACTCTTCGCGTTTCCAATCAATACCAAAAGGTGGATTTGATATACAGTAGTCAAAGGTATATCCTGAGAATTTATCATCAGAAAGCGTATCGCCAATTTTCATATTATCAGCGTTACCGCCCTTAATAATCGTATCTGCTTTTGCTATTGCATATGTTTCAGGATTGAATTCCTGCCCAAAGCAACGTATTTCAGCATCTGCATCTAAAGCGCGGAGGCGTTCTTCCATGCAGCCTAACATCTGTGATGTTCCCATTGTTTGGTCATATATAGTTTTAACAACGCCATTTTCTAATAGGGCATCTTTCTCATCACAAATTAGAAGATCAGTCATTAGATATATAATGTCACGACTTGTAAAGTGCGCCCCTGCTTCTTCATTGTAGCTCTCCGAAAATGTTTTGATTAGATCCTCGAAAATATAACCCATATCTACTGCTGTGATAAGATCTGCGCCGAGATAGCTAGCCTTTTTATTGAATTCCTGAATGATGTAGAAGAGGATGTTATTATTAGCAAGTTTTGTGATTTCTTTATCGAATTCAAAATGAGCAAGCACATCTTGTACATTGTCAGAGAAACCATTTAAATATGCACGGAAGTTCTCTTCGATATGAGATGCATCAGCTAAAAGAGACTCAAAGGTAAAAGGACTTACGTTATAAAAACTTAATCCAGATGCAGCTTCCAAAAAACCTTCTTTTACTTCAAAGTTCTTAACCTTTTCATAAGTTTCAAGCACTTTTTCCCTAGTTGGTAAAAGTGTATCGTGAAATCTTTTGATAACTGTCATCGGTAGAATAACTTTACCATACTCATGAGGTTTATAAAGTCCAACTAAATGGTTTGCATTGTTCCAAATCATATTAGATTTTTCCGAAATGTTAACTGCTGTCTGTGTACTCGAATAAACTTCTGTCATTCTGGCTATCCCTCTTTCGATTTTAATGCTACCTTTGACTTATTCCACAATTGGTCTGCATTCTCCTTCATTCGACAATTGGTATCATAATTATACGACAAGATATTGACACTATGTCGTCAGCGATTATGTGTTCGTACCGATAAGGAAATAAGCAATTTCGAAAAAAATAAAAGCATATCACGAAAATAAGCTCGAATAAGTTTGATTTATACAGTTAATAAAGAAGTCAACTGATTTATGAATAACTGCCTGCGTTGCTCAATAAAGTTGTCGAAGTTCGAAATGCTTAAGTCGATGTTCGGTATATAATGTTTATCCATATAATCTTTACGCTTTGATAGGTCTGGATACGTCTTAACTATCCACTCATCGAAATTCATATTCGATTTTTGTTGGTTCGGTACTCCTTCGAGTAATTGTAGATTTACAATGACATTACACTCATTAATAAAGGCATCTTGCTTGTCATCTGAAACACCGAGTTTTGATAAGTTTTTCTTGGTGAATAGGCTCTTAGCAAAGATATGATCCAAATGAAACTTATTTCTAAAGTCTAAAGTCGGGTAAAGTAGAGCAAGTACAGAGAACGTATGCTTCTGACCATATTGATAAGTAAGCAGGTTGCTTATTTCATCATCAGTAAATGTGAACGACTTTGTACCACCCTTAAATTCTTCAATGATAGTGTCCAATGGGAAATTGTCGTGATTACTCATTATGATTTTCCTTAATGGTCTAAGAACGTTGTCTGGCTGAGCACTGAAAACTCTTTTCAATAATGCGAGAATCAGCCACTTATGTACCACCTGTCTATCGCTATCATATGAAGAAGATTGAACGTAGTTAGCGGGCAATCCTCTTTTCAATAAATAATAAGCAATTGGAATAATTGCATTGTTCGACGTTAATGTTTCCTGGTTAAACCCAAAATTGGAGACCAGACTGATTGCCAATCTAATCGCCTTTTTCACGTCATCCCAATTCTTCTCAATCTTCTGCATTGTCTCCGTACCAAAGTTGTCGACTTTGAAAGCAATATCGCTAAAATCGCAAAGAACCAAGCATGATTTTAATACGAAGTCCTTATTAAAGTTAAAACCATCGCCAATCTGGTTTATCTCATCTACAAATTCCGTAATTTCTTTTCTTGCATCTTTATCTTTCCATTGCGCCGTAGCTATAGAAAGCAACAGATCGGAATAGCTCAATGCCGTACCGCCGCTATTAACACGAATAAAGATATTCAAGACCTTATCCAATTTCTGTTCTTTTTCCAGATAATAATTTATGCTCGGCGTTTCATTAATTGCTTTGTACAGCTTAAAGAGCGTTTGATTCGCAAAAAGAGCTTTATCCTTTTCAAGCGAATTCAACCCTTTTTCAATTAGATATTGATTCAATTCAAAATGATCGTTGAAATCAAGGATATCAGAAACCTTAAACCAATATGCGCTGTTATTCGCATGATCGTTATCGACATCTTCTTGCGTTAAGAACCGAAAATTGTAAATCGTATCGAATTCTTCAGAAGGTGCTAGTAAATCGACGTAAAGTTTTTGCTTTGGGTAGGCTAATGGGTTATTACTCCTCATACGAGGTAATTTATACGCATATGAGCCTTTTAAGCCTATATACATTGACGTTAAGCGCTGTTGTCCATCCAGTATAGCAATGATATCTTCGTCTCCACTGATATCCGCAATTGGATTATGACGGTTATCCTTTTCGTGGTATTCCCGTATAAATTCATAGAATTGGAAGGTTTTACTTTTTTCTTTATTTACATACCAAAATAAAAACGAACCAACAGGATATCCCTGCATTAATGAATCGAATAATCGCTCTACTTGGTCCGTACTCCAAACGAACTCACGTTGGATTGCTGGCAATATGTATTTTTTTCGATGGATATTTCCAATAACTTCTTTAATGGTTAGTGGGGTTTGGAATGACATTGTATCGCCTGCCTTTTATCGTCTGAATATTACCAATCGTACTTGCGTATTCTGCTGTCCATCAGTATAGCAAACAAATATGATGGTGCTTGCAATTGTTGTAGCGGAACAGTATTAGAAAGTGGTACGTATTTTAACGCCTCAATAAAGGTGCTTTTTGAAACCGATCTATTCGTTCGGCTTAACTCAATAACATTTCCTTTAACTGCGTATGTGAACTCTCCGCCTTTAATTTGCTGAAAAGTCTGTCCTTCATTTTCTATAATTCTTTCCCACAATAAATCAGTCATCAAAACCACCTCGAATTCTTACTCTGAAAAAATGACAAAGGTTGGAATACACTTCCCATATTGGATTCGACATCAATGTAAAATGTCCTCTTATATACTAAGTTTATTACAAACCAGGTTACAGCTTTTGACCCCTATTCACATGAATGAACAAGTACACCTAGGTTTGAGGCTAGTTTCCCAAAGTTACTGCACTATATTTCTAACTGAATAAAAACAACCCCCTTGGAAAAAATGGTATGTATATAGGAATATAAATTAGGGGATTAACACTATGGCAAGCATTGAAAAGCGTGGATCTAATTCATGGAGACTTATGGTTTATGCAGGCAAGGATGTCCATGGAAAATACATTCGGAGAACAAAAACCGTTACCTGCCGAACTAAGAAAGAAGCCGAATTAGAACTAGCGAAATTTCAGATAGAGGTTGAAGCAGGCGAATACATTGCACCGGAGAAAATGACTGTTGAGGCATTCATTGGGGAATGGCGGGATAAGTATGCCTCCAAAGAACTTGAGGCCAAGACACTAGATATTTATCTCCGCATCATTAAGAAACGAATTGTTCCCTTTCTGGGACATATGCGACTAGATCAGGTTAAGCCTCTACATATCTTGAGTTTAATGAACGAACTCAATAAGCCAGGTTCAAGACAGGACGGAAAATATGGCGTTCTGGCTTCCGGCTCGGTTCAGGTTATATATCGAGTTCTGAAAAACATTTTTAAACGTGCTGTGGAATGGAGAGTCATTAAGTCCAACCCGGTTGCGGATGTAAAAAAGCCCAAAGTAACCTACAGAGAAAGTGAAGTTTACAACGAGGAGGAGGCGAATAAGTTATTCGCATTGCTACAAGATCAGGCATCCCACTGGCGCATGATGGTAACCCTGGCCTTAACAACAGGATTGCGCCGCGGCGAATTGGTTGGGCTAGAGTGGAAACACGTCGACCTTGAGAACGGAATCCTTCACGTCCGGCAAAGCATCACCTCTTCCGTTGACGGGGTTCCAGTTATTAAAGAACCTAAAACCAGAAAATCAATAAGAAAAGTTGCACTATCCAACTCTGTGCTGGAAGAACTAAGGGTATATTACAAGGAGTCTAAGGAACAATGGGATTCACTCGGTGAAATGGGACTTCGTAAACAAAATGATCATTTCTTCGTCTTTTTCAATAAAGACGGAAATGCATTTTACCCAGAAAGCCCTTATCTTTGGTTCCGAGGATTTCAGAAAAAGCATAATCTTCGTTACATCCGCTTCCATGATCTCAGGCATACTTCTGCCACCTTATTGATTAACCAAGGTGTTCATGCAAAGATCATATCGGAACGGCTCGGCCACGCTAACATAACTACGACCATGAACATATACGGCCATGTTTTGCAACATGCGGATAAGGAAGCTGCCAATAAATTTGATGATATCCTACAGGTCAGTCAGCGGAAGGAAGCATAAAAAGTCCCGAGGAGCACTGGTTCATGCTCACTCGGGATTTCTTATTAACGGTCTTATGATTGACTATAACAGTGTTAAGTTATTGATCGGTTTGAAACCGTTTTATAGGGTTCGTTTGGGCCTCTTTATGCCCATGTTTAACACCAACTTGTCCCCATGGACATTTTTCGCCATCTGTTATACCATTTTGATTTCAACTGTTTTCCTTATCACACATAGGATCTCAGTCTTGTGTATCACCACGTACAAGCACTGTTACGCATTCCACATGCACCGTATGCGGGAACATGTCCACCGGCTGCGCCTCGACGGTGCGGTAGCCCGCATCCTCCAGGATGCGCAGGTCGCGGGCCAAGGTGGCCGGGTTGCAGCTGACGTAGACGACGCGGCGGGGCTGCATCTTGGCAATGCAGTCCAAGAGGGCTGGGTCGCAGCCCTTGCGCGGCGGGTCGACGACGATGACGTCGGCGCGGATGCCGGACTCGGCCCAGGCCGGGATGACGGTCTCGGCTGCGCCCACGGCGAATTCGGCCTTGTGCTCCAGGCCGTTCAGCTGTGCGTTGCGCCGCGCGTCCTCGATGGCCTCCGGCACGATCTCGACGCCATAGACCCGCTCTGCGTGCTGCGCCAGAAACAGCGAAATGGTGCCGATGCCGCAATAGGCATCAATGACGTTTTCGCCGCCGGAGAGAGCTGCGTATTCCAGTGCCTTGCCGTACAGACGCTCCGTCTGCACCGGGTTCACCTGGTAGAAGGACCGGGCGGAGATGGCGAAGCGCACGTCCCCGATATAGTCATAGATATATTCCTCACCCCACAGCACCTCTGTCCGCGGGCCGAAGATGACGTTGGTTTTGGCCGTGTTGATATTCTGGCAGATGCTCTTGACCCCCGGCAGCTCCCGGCGGATCATCTCCACCAGTTCGCGGCGGCTGGTGAAGTCTTCTCCGTTAGTGACCAGAACCACCATGATGTCTCCCGTGCGGAAGCCCACCTTGACCACCACATGGCGGATCACACCCCGGCCTGTCTCTTCATCGTAAGCACGGATGCCCAGCTCTCCGCAGAGGGACTTCACCAGACCTACCGCCCGGTCATTCCACTCATGCTGGATGAGGCATTCCTTCATATCGATAATCCGGTGGCTGCCTTGGGCATAGAAGCCCCCAACCAGTCCGCCCTCTACTTGTCCAAAAGGCACCTGGGCCTTGTTCCGGTAACGCCAAGGATCCTCCATACCGATGGTGGGATGGACCACAATCCCGGAAGAGCCCTGCTCTTCTTCAGATGGCTCGTCCCCATTCCCAACCGCTGCTTCCCCGGCTCCCGCCACCTTCAGCTTGCCGATGCGCTCCAGGGCGTCCACTACAATCTTCCGCTTCTGCCGCAGCTGAGCGTCGTAACCCATATGCTGGAGCTGGCAGCCGCCGCATTCCGCATAAAGCGGGCATGGAGGCTCCTGCCGGTCAGCGCTTCGGCCCGCAACATGCAACAGCTTGGCGTAGCCGAACTGCTTTTTCACATGCTCCACACGCACACTAACCCGTTCACCCGGCAGTCCCCCATGCACAAAAAGGGTAAAGCCGTCCGCCGTCCGGCCTACCCCTTCTCCGTCATGTCCGATTCCGATAATCTCCGCGTCCACCACCTGGCCCACGGATACGGGAGCATCCACAGCCGCAGCCCTTACTGACCGGCCATCCTGCCTGCCGCTGGGACGGCCACCTGCTTGACTGTTGCCGCCGCGGCTGCCGGACGGTCTGCCGCCCGCTTCAGGGCTGCGATGCCGCCCGTTCTTGCCGTTCTTCTTCATTTATAGCCTCCGTTATTTGCGCTTGTATTTGGAATTGCCTGTTTCGTCCACCAGAATCTGCAGATGGGAGGGCAGCACCGAGAAGGTTCCCGGCAGCGTGCCGCCGAATTCCCCGTCCAGATTGAGCTGGGTGTAGTCCGGCGACGTAATCTGGATTTGCTTGGACTGGAAGTGGATGATATGCGGATCGTTCAGATGCTCTCCCCGCAGGGCGAGAGTTACGACACGGATCATTTCCACCAAGTTGCATTTTTTGACCAGAATAATATCCATCAGCCCGTCGTCAATCGCCGCATCGGGACACAGCTTCTCGAAGCCCGCCACCGAATTGGTATTGGAGATGAGGAACACCATGACTTCCTCATGCAGCTCCCGGTCATCGGATTTTAGGACAATCTCCACAGGGCGGAGGCGTGGCCGCTTCTCCAGCCCTTTCATATAATAAGCCAGCTGGCCCAGCATGGTCTTCAGCCTGCTGGGAACCTCGTAGGTCAGCTCCGTCAAGGAGCCGCCGCCGGCGATATTGATGAAGTAACGCTGATTGGCTTTGCCCAGATCGATCACCCGGGTGGCCCCGTGGATGATGATATCGCAGGCGGCCTCCAGATTCTTCGGAATCGCCATGGCGCGGGCAAAGTCATTGGTGGTGCCCAAGGGCAGAAGGCCCAGCGGCGGCCGGTTCTCCCGTTCAGCCATCCCGTTGATGACCTCATAGAGGGTTCCGTCCCCACCGGCGGCAATAATGACATCAAATCCGCGTTCAACTGCTTCCGCCGCAGCCAAAGTCGCATCCCCTTCGCCGGTTGTGGCGTGGGTAGAGGTTTCCAAGCCCCCCCGCTCCAACCGCTGCAGAATTTCCGGAAGGCGCCGTTTCATTTCCTCCCGCCC
>JAEWAA010000602.1 GCA_023391955.1 Bacillota bacterium
GATAAAAAGATGGGCGGTATGTTCGCCGGCAGTCCCTTCTCCATAGCGAAGAACAGTAAGAATAAAGACCTTGCATGGGAGTTCCTGAAATTCAGCTCCAGTGATTTCTTCCAGAAATATATGCAGGATGAGCAAAGCTCGCAGTTCGTGCCTGTGGTGAAGTCGGCGATGAAATGGGACAGCGTTCAGAAAAATCCGCATTTGCAGCTCATGCTGGAGTCCATGGGCAAGCTTTGGGCGCCTCGTTATCCGTACCGTTCCGCTCAACCAAGGTATATTTTGTCCACGGCCGTGGAAGAAGCTCTGCTTGGGAAAGCAACGCCCGAAGCCGCCCTGGACAAGGCGCAGAAGGACTCAACAGCCTGGCTGTCAGCACAAAAATAATGCTCGTGAGATCGCCCGAAAGGGCGATCTACTTTTTCCATATAGGCAGGTATCCGAATGAGAAAAATATTGAAAGTAGCGGAGAAGCTGTCAGCCATTCAGGCGCAGACTCATCTAATCTATGAATTCGGCGTTTCCGGCCAGTGCCGGAAGCTTCATATCGATTTTAGCTATTTGCCGAAGGTGTTGGACAACGAACGCTTGTCGGAGGAGATCATCCGGGAAAGCTTGCGGAAATATGTCATTGATGACGGCGGTGGGCCGGCTTCTGAGGATGGCTGGAGGCGTTTTTTGCCGCTGAAAAATTTGATTACCGTTTCGGTAGACGATCCCAACGGCTTTCGTGGGGCCTGCCACCGGCATGATCCTGTGCAGCACCTGTTTGTGGCTGCGGATTTCGCCTCCCCCGGCCTTATGCCGGGAATGCTGACCCCGGGGAAATGGTCCGTCATGCTAAGCATACATGCGCTTGTGACCGAAACCTGTGATGTACAGCTGACCGTTTGGGAAGGAGATGACGCGTAATGATGCAGTGGCTGCCTTATGAGCTGCATACCCATACGTTTCACAGCGACGGGGAGCATTCCCTGCTTGAGCTGGCGGCAAGCGCCAGGGAGCTCGGCCTGTTCGGCATCGCGTTGACAGACCATAATACGATGTCGCCGCTGCTGGACAGAGTTCAGGTTCAATCCGAAACCGAACTGCAGATCATTCGCGGTATGGAATGGACGACCTTCTTCGGCCATATGCTCGCGCTTGGCATTACCGGCTATGTTGATTGGCGGGATCTTGGGATTCAAGATATCCACAAAGGCATTGAGCGGGTTCACCGCCAGGGCGGAATTGTCGGCATCGCCCATCCATACCGGGTCGGCAGTCCTTTGTGCACGGGCTGCTTCTGGGAATATGAAATCTCCGACTGGCATGACGTTGATTACATTGAAGTCTGGTCCACTACGTTCCCATCCATTATGAAAAGCAATATAAGGGCTTTTGCGGCATGGACCGAGCTGTTGAACCGGGGACACCGGATCACGGGAGTCTGCGGCCGGGACTGGCATGTCTCTTCCAAAAAGGCGACGGAGCCGGTTGCCGTGGCATATCTGGGCATGAACCCTCCGGGAATGTCAGGTTCAAGTGAATCCGACGTTGAGAGTATGGCCGTTGACACGATCCGCAGAGGTGCGGTTGCCGTCACGATGGGGCCGCTTTTGCTGTTCACAGTTAAGACCGGGCCGTCGGGAGCCGAATACGGCAGCGGCGACGAAGTGCCAGCGGATAGGGATGCCAAGCAGGCTGTGGTTGAAGTTCAAGTCGACTTCCAGACAAGAGCCGGGCACTGGCACCTGGTTGAACAGGAGCTGACAGTGGTGCTGTCCGGCAACCTGGGAACGGCCGCCGAAGTGAGGGTGTCCAGGGGGAGCCCTAACGCATCATGCATGGTGGCGCTAGATGAGCTAACATGGCTAAGAGCAGAGCTCTATGGAATTTTGCACAATTGCCGCACGATGATTGCTTTTGCCAACCCGGTTTACTTTCAAGCTTAATTCGATGGGGGAAAATAACAATGACGATAACACGGTTTCCTATGGTTGCAGCCCATACGGGGTGCGGCAGTGCTCCGGATAATACAGTTGAGTCCTTCTTGGAGGGAATTCGGCTCGGGGCGGATATTGTTGAGGTGGATCTGAGAGCAGCACGGGACGGCACGGTCGTTCTTCTTCATGATGACCATCCGTATCTTCAGGAGTATTCCTACGAAGAGTTGAATCAGCCCCGAATCAGGGCGCAGGTCAGCCCGATATACGAACAGAATGAGATCGTCAGGCTGGAGGACATTCTGCATATTGCCAAGCAGCATAAGGTGAAGCTGAATTTGGATATAAAGACGCCGGCCGCTATCGAGTCTGTCATTCACGTGGTCAAACAATTTGGCGCTGTGGAGCAAGTCTTTATCACCGGATGCAGCGAGAGCATCACGAGCCGTTACAGGGATATTCAGGTTGTGTATAATACACCGCAGAAATTCACTGCACGCGAGGCTGATGATTACGCCTTATACGTAGAAAGGGTGTGCAATGAGGCTGTTCTCGGTTCTTATTACGGTCTGAACATGGAATACCGGACATGTCGCGAGGGGCTGGTGGAGCAAGCCCATTCGGCCGGGTTGGCGGTTTGGGTTTACACGGTGAACAATACGCCGGATATGGAATATTTCATTCGGCTTGGAGTGGATGCGATCACGACAAAGGAAGTTCTGGCGTTGAAGCAGCTCAATATTTCGACGTCATAAAGTGATGGCGTCCAATGCCGTTTTTTCACACCATTCCTGAAATTTCACACAAGTCTGCGCAAATTTCATACAGGAGGGACACAGCTTTTGCAGGTTATAGTGAAGAGGAGGCACAGCAGTTAGTCCGTGCGGATTGGGGGATACACGTTGGCTGATATAAAGCGGAAGCAAACCGTGAAGGAAGCAGCAGATGCAGAAGTTAAAAAGAAGCCGTTCGATCCGGATAAAGCCCGGGTGGTGGAGGTAACGGACTTCGGTGTTGTTCCGGATACCGGTGAGGATCAGGCCTTGGCCGTGTACCGGGCTATTCTGCATTGCCGTACCATACCTGGAGCAATTCTGTGGTTTCCGCCGGGACGGTACGACTTTTGGCCGGAGCTGGCGTATGAAGGGGATTTCACCATTTCCAACCATGATAATGATGGCAGCCGCCGTGTGGCGTTTCCGCTGAAAGGGATGAAGAATTTCACGCTGGAGGCTGCAGGAGCCGAGTTTATTTTTCATTCGCTGATCATTCCTTTCTGGTTGGAGGATTGTGAAAATGTGCGGCTCACCGGCTTCAAGGTGGATTGGGACATTCCCATGATGGGCCAAGGGACAGTTGTGGCGGCCGGTGAGGATTGGTTCGACATTGCGATGGATGAAGGCTACAGCTACCGGGTGGCTGATGGAAAGCTGGTGTTCCGCGGTGAAGGATGGGAGCGTGACGTCTGGGGGCTGTTGGAGTTTGATCCGGGGACGCGTGCAACGGCTTATGGCAGTGCAGACCAGTGGAGCTATGACAGCTACGGCGTCTTGAGTGTGGAGGAGCGGGAGCCAGGTTTAATCCGGTATACGGGCAACCGGTCCGCACGGCACCCGGTAAACGGCAACAAGATGATCTTCCGCTGCGGGCAGCGGGACCATCCGGCCATAGCTATATCTGGCTGCAGCGGCATACGAGTGGAGGAAGTGACCATATACCATGCGCTGGGGATGGGAGTGATTGCCCAGAACAGCAGGGATGTTACCCTGCACCGGTTTCAAGTGATGCTGCGGCCTGGGACATCAAGGGTATTCAGCACAAAAGCGGATGCCACTCATTTTGTGTATTGCAGCGGGACCGTGTCATTGACGGAGTGTTTGTTGGAGTACCAGTTGGATGATCCGTGCAATATTCACGGCATCTATGGCAGCATAGTCCGGCGGCTTGCATCGGATACGCTCCTGGTCCGGCTGGTGCATGGGCAGCAGCAGGGGATTGAGATCGCGGAGGCGGGGGAGTATTTAACCTTTGTCAGCGGGAAAACCCTGCAAGCCTGTGGCGTAATGGAGCTGGCTGCTGTAGAGCGGGTGAACCGGGAGTATATGGTAATGGTGTTTGCCGGAGAGATTCCGGCTGAAGTTGAGTCCGGGGATGCGGTGGAAAATCGGGAGCGTTCAGCGGATGTGGTGATCCGGGGCTGCATTGTCCGCAAGAACCGGGCCCGGGGGCTTCTGTTGACCAGTCCCGGACAGGTGCTCGTGGAGGACAATGACATCAGCGCCCCAGGAGCGGGCATCAAAATCTGCGGCGATGTGAATTTCTGGTTCGAGTCGGGGGCGACGCGCCGGATTGTGATCCGCAACAACCGCTTCGGCGATTGCAATTACGCTTATCCCAGCTGGGGCAAGGCGGTGATCGACATTGATCCTGTAGTGAAGAATCTTGACCCCCGGTATGGATATTACCACGGGGAGATTATTATTGAAGGCAACCGGTTCCGGACCTTCGACCGGGGGCTGGTGCGGGGGCATTCTTTGGCGCGGCTGGTGTTCCGGGATAACCGGGTGGAGCCGTCAGGTACTTATCCTCCGCATGGCGGTGCGGTGGAAGCAGTGGAGCTGCGCGCATGCGGCCAGGTAGAGGCCGATGGGAACAGCTTCGCGGGACTGCCGGGAAGGCTTCGGCTGGACGATCGTTTGTTGGAGCTGAGCGGTGAGGTGCGGCTCGGGAGTGAGTAGGCGCTGCCGGGCTGTGATCCGGTAGGAAGCGCAGTGGCCACGCGGAAAACACGAAAACATAGTCGGAGAAGGCGCTCCAGAGTACATCCAACCTGGGGCGTGACGGGGGAACTCAAAAATAGCGGAAGCAGATTTCCGCTATTGGCTGTTGGAGCTGTAGTTTCGGCTAGATAGCGGAAATGTTCTTCCGCTAATTGCCGCCATACAGCCTCCGCTATCCTCCGTGAGCGGGGGCGGAACCCCACATTTTAAACACGAAAGGAGCCCCCAGCATGAACCGATGGGCGGATGCCGCAGATTATGGCTTTCATCCGGAAGCCACAGGAATTGAAAATGCAAAAGCGCTGCAGTTGGCGTTGGACCGGGGAGGAACCGTTACCGTTTCCCGGCCGGGACTATACAAGCTGGCCCAGACGGTGTATATCGGAAGCAATACCAGCCTTATTTTCGGATACGGAACGACGGTGCAGAAGGTGAACGAGGCTGGGCCATTTTCCCATGTGCTGCTAAACAAAGGGGCGTTAACCCGCAGTTGGGACGAGCATATTTCTGTTGAGAATCTCCATATTCAAGTGAACGGTATGGATATCCGGACCTTCCGGGACGTGTTCGGACTGCACGGGCAGATTGCTTTTTTCTACGCCAGGGATGTGCAGATTACCGGATTCCGTTGTTTGGATTTGGGGAGCGCCCAATATGGCATACATGTTTGCACCTTTCGGGATCTGCTGATCCAGGATGTCATCATTAAAGGGAGGAAGGATGGCATCCATCTCGGCCGGGGCAAACGG